>JALYXK010000465.1 GCA_030947145.1 Actinomycetota bacterium | reverse complement strand
CGCTGTTCGGCAGCTCGTTCTCGGGTGGCCACGTGATTGCCGTCGGGGCCCAAGATCCGGAGATCGCCGCCGTGATCGCCCAGTGCCCGTTCACCGACGGCCTCGCATCCCTACCGAAGCTGGGTGTCTCCAACATCGTCAAGGCCACGATTGCCGGTCTGGAGGACGAAGTCGGCGCGATCCGGGGATCGGCGCCGCGCTACATCCCGGCGGTCGGGCCTCCCGGGAGCTTCGCCGTGATGACCACGCCCGACTCACAGCCGGGGTTCGAGGCCCTCCTGCCTCCGGACACCCTGTGGGAGAACCGCGTGGCCGCGCGGATCGCGCTACGGGTCGCCGCCTATCGCCCCGGGCTCGCGGCGGCACGGCTGCACTGCCCCGCCCTGTTCTGCGTTTGCGACTCGGACACCGTGGCCCCCGCCGATCGCACCGAGAAGCTGGTCAGCCGAGCCGGCCAGGGGGAGCTCAAGCGCTATCCGGTTGGTCACTTCGACATATACCGAGGGGCGGCGTGGGAGGAGGCGGTGCTGGATCAGAGCGAGTTCCTGGTCCGGCATCTGGGCTGAGGACGAAGGCTCGCGCCGCCTCCTGCTCGTCGTAGCTGACCAGCTCGGGGAAGGCCAGGAAGACCGCGCCGACGCCCACGACGCAGGCCAGCCCGCCCGAGACGACCGAGGTCATCGCCGAGCTGAGCCCCGCGACCAGCCCCGACTCGATGTCCCCCAGACGGGGGCCGCTGGTGACGATCAGGCTGAACACCGAGCTCATCCGCCCGCGCAGCGCGTCCGGGGTGACCGTCTGGTTGATCGTCGAGCGACAGAACGCGCTGACGCCGTCGGCGAACCCGGCCGCGGTCAGCAGCGCCCCGATCACGATCCGCCCCAGCCGCCGGGCGTGGCCGATCCACCCGGAGGTGAGCACGGCCAGCGTCCCGCCCGCCGCGACGCCGGCGTAGAGCAGCCCCGTCCCGCTCGCCCCGGCGTGATAGACAGTCAGCGACAGCACCGCAAACAGCGCCCGCGGCATCCCGAACGTCATCGCCACCAGGTCGATCGCGAAGCTGCCGGAGAGGGCGTTGTTGGAGACGACGAAGCGGAGTCCCTCGCCGATCGCCCGCCGCACCGCCGGAGGCCGCTCGGTCAGCTTCGGGCGCTGGGGAGCGATCGCCAGCGCCGCCCCCAGCATCGCCAGGCAGGTGACCGCGTCGAGCACGTAGGCACTGGCCACGCCCGAGGCGGCGATCATCAGGCCCCCGAGCGCGGGACCGACGATCCCGGTCATCTGCGCCAGGCCGTAGCTGAAGGCCAGCCCCGTTCGCAGCCGCTCGGGACCCAGCACGTTCGGGACGATCGACCCGCGGGCGACGCCGTCGAGCGCCGAGCCGCCGGCCAGCAGTCCCCCGATCACCAGCACCAGCACCACCGGCGGGTGAGCGGCCAGCGCCGCCGCGGCCAGCCCCCCGGCGGCCACGATCACCGCCACCTGGGCGGCGGCCAGCAGCCGGCGCCGGTCGGTGCGGTCGGCGATCGCGCCGGCCAGCAGCGAGACCACGATCATCGGACCGAGCTCGAACGCACCGAGCAACCCGACCAGCGCCGCCGAATGCGAGATCACAAAGATCTGGTAGGGCAGCGCCACCAGCGCCGCCTGGGTGCCCAGGCTGGAGACGATCTGGCCGATCGCCAGCAGCCGGAAGTCGCGCGAGTCCCGCATCGGCGAGACGTCCACGGCGATGCGCTTGAGCAGGGCCAGCACCGCCCCGATCTTGGCAAGCTCGGTACGGGACAGGCCGCCAGGCCAACGCCGCCCGGGCGATGGCCCCAGGATCGCCCCCAGGGCGTTACCCCAGGTCCATGCGCTTCGTGGCCCGCCAGACCAGACTCTGGTAGCCCGAGCCGAGCACCCGGGTCATCACGTCGAGGCCCCGGGCGTCAGCGCCGATCAAAATCCGCGCATGGCGACGCTCGACGCCGCGCACGATCGTCCGGGCGGCGCTCTCCGGCGTCGTGCGGGCCACCTTCTTGAACGCGTCGTCGAGCTCCTGGGCGGTGTTGCGGTCGCTCCGCGCGGACCGGGCGATCGCGGTGCGCACGCCCCCCGGGTGCACGCAGCTGACGCCCACCGGGTGTCCGGCCACCAGCATCTCCTGGCGCAGTGCCTCGGTAAAGCCCCGCACGGCGAACTTCGCGGCGTTGTAGCCGGCCTGTCCGGGGACCGCGAACAGCCCGAAGACGCTGGAAATATTGACCAGGTGGCCGTCGCCCGACTCGATCAGGCGGGGCAGGAACGCCTTGCTTGCGTACAACACGCCCCACCAGTTGATTCCCATTATCCACTCGTAGTCCACGATCGGGGTGTCGAGCACGTCCTTGGCCAGCGCGACGCCGGCGTTGTTGACCACCAGGTTGACCGCCCCGAAGCGCTCGCCGACCTCATCGGCATGGCCGAACACGGCCTCACGCGAAGCCACATCGAGCGTGTCGGTCTCGACCTCGGCGCCGCGGGCGCGGGCCTGCTCGCCCGTCGCCGCGACGCCCTCCGCGTTGATGTCGGAGAGGGCCAGCCGGGCGCCACGGCCGGCCAGCTCGAGGGCCAGCGCCTGGCCGATGCCCGAACCGGCACCGGTGATCACGCAGACCTTGTTGGAAAAGTCCTTCATCTCTACGCCACCGTTTCGAGGTTGTAGTGGTCGGCCTGGAACTCATCCGTGGCCCGGCGGAACTTGAAGGTGAAGCCCGGCCACAGTGTGCGGTTCTTGCCGTTTTCATCCAGGTACCAGCTCGAGCAGCCCGACGACCACACCGTGCCGGTGAGCTGATCCTGCAGATCCTGGTTGAAGCGGGCCTGCACGTCGGGCTTGACGTCGACGAAGGCGACGTCACGCTCGCGCATCGTCCGGATCGCCTCCAGCACGTAGTGGACCTGACTCTCGATCATGTAGACGATCGAGTTGTGGCCGAGTCCGGTGTTGGGTCCGACCAGGATGAACAGGTTCGGGAAGCCGGCCACGGTGGTCCCCAGATACGCCTCCAGACCGCGCTCTCGCCAGAGCTGGGCCAGGTCGGCGCCACCCCGGCCCCGGATCTTCAACGCACCGAGCGGATCGCGCACCTTGAAGCCGGTGCCGTAGATGATCGCGTCGACCTCGCGTTCGGTGCCGTCCTTGGCCACGACGCCGCGCTCGGTGACCCGAGCGACGCCGCCGGTCACCAGCTCGACGTTGTCGCGGTCCAGCGCCGGGTAATAGTCACCGGACATCAGGATCCGCTTGCAGCCGATCGTGTAGTCGGGCGTCACCGCGCGGCGCAGCTCCGGGTCCTTGATCCCGCGGCGGATGTGCAGGCGGCCGAGCAGCTCGGCCGCCTTCATCGCCTTCGGATGCACGGTGAAGCCCAGCACCCGGGTCTCCAGGCGCCAGTAGATCGAGTCGCGATAGGCCCGCTGCAGCGCCGGAAACCGCCGGAACAGCAGCCGCTCGACGGCGGTCGTGCGACGATCGGGCTTGGGCAGCACCCACGGCGGGGTGCGCTGGAACAGATACATCTGCTCGACGTCGCCGGCGATCTCCGGCACGAACTGGATCGCGCTGGCCCCGGTACCGACCACCGCGACCCGCTTGCCGCTCAGGTCGTAGTCGGCGTCCCATTGGGCCGAGTGAAAGAATTTACCTTCGAACCTCTCGACCCCGTCGATCTGCGGATACTCGGGCCGGCTGAGGGGACCGAAGCCGGCCACCAGCACGCGGGCGGTCAGCCGGGACTCGCTCCCGTTGACCTCGACGTACCAGAGGCCGTCGGCCTCGTCGAACCGAGCGCCGGTCAGCTCGCTGCCGAAGCGGATGTGAGGGCGCACGCCGTACTTGTCGGTGCAGTCCTCGAGGTAGGCCCGGATCTCGGGCTGGGGCGCGAACATCCGCGACCACTTCGGGTTCGGCTCGAACGAGAAGGAGTACAGGTGTGACTGCACATCGCAGGCGCAACCCGGGTAACGGTTCTCGCGCCAGGTTCCGCCGACGGAGTCGGCCTTCTCCAGCACGACGAAGTCGTGTTCGCCGGATTTCTTCAGCTCGATCGCCATGCCGATCCCGGCGAAGCCGGTTCCGACGACGATGACGTCATGATGGGTCGTGGTGGAAGCAGTCATCTCGGCACTCTCTCGGGTCGACGACATCTCGGTTACAGGACTGTAAGTTACAGTGGTGTAATCCTAGGTCAAGAGCAACCGTGACAAACCGCACACAGCGCCCGACTCCCGCCGTCCGCCTGCCCCGCCCGCAGCGCCGCGAGCAGCTGCTCGACGTGACCAAGCGGATCGTCGGGGAGAGCGGGCTGCACGCCGTCTCGATCGACCGGGTCGCCCGTGAGGCGGGGATCAGCCGGCCGATCATCTACGAGCACTTCTCAGACCTCGGCGGCCTGCTCATCTCGCTGCTGGACCGCGAGGGTCAGCGCGCCCTGAATCAGCTGACCGCCGTGATGCCCGGCGAGCCCACCGACGGTCCCGTTGTCGACGTTCTGCTGGCCACGCTCACCGGCTATCTGCAGGCGGTCCAGTCCGACTCGGTTACCTGGCGGCTCGTGCTGATGCCGCCCGAGGGCGCGCCCGAGTTCCTGCACGAGCGAATCGAGCAGGGTCGCGCCGCCGTCATCGCCCAGCTGGCCAAGCTGATCGAGAACGCCTTCGAGCCCGGCGGCGCTCAGCAGTCTCCGGATCCCGAGCTGACCGCCCACTCGATGTCAGCCCTGTCGGACCACTGGGCCCGCCTGATGCTCACTGACCCCGAGCACTTCGACCTCGACCGGATCCTCGTCCACGCCCGCTGGGCGCTGGCGAATTTCGTCCCGGCCGATTAGAGCGGGGGCGCCGGCGCGTCGTCGCGCTGTCGCATGGCGGACAGCACCCAGCCGATGAACACGACCTGGATCGGCAGGCGGGCTTGGAGCGCCTTCTCCCCACCGGGAATGTCGGAGAACTGTTCCGGGTTCATGGCCATGTGCAGGTTGGCCGGGAACACAGCGATCAGGGTGGCGATCAGCAGATGCCCGGCCCGCTGGCGGGTCGGCGCCAGCATCAGGCCGGCCCCGCCGGCGATCTCGGCCGCGCCGCTGGCTTTGACCATCGCCTCGTGGGCCGGGATGTATGGCGGCATGATCCGCTTGTAGGCCTTCGGGATCACGAAGTGCATCGTGCCGGCCAGGACGAAGAACGGGCCGCAGTAGCCACGGAGCTTGCTCATCGGCGCGCACGCTATCGCACCACGGCACGCACGTCGCAGCACCCACCTCGCCGGGCGACTGACCCGCCCCGGTTGCGCTTCGGATAGCGTGAGCGATCGTGACCGAGCGGTTGGAGATCGCGGCGCTGGACGTCCCGGTGGAGGGCGGCCGGTTGGCTGCGTTTGCACTGGGACGCGATGGCGACGGGAGACCACCGGTGATCGCCGTTCACGGCATCACCGCGAGCAGCCGGACATGGCTGGCGGTGGCCCGGGCGCTGGGCCACCGGGTCCCCCTGGTGGCCGTCGACCTGCGCGGCCGCGGCGCCAGCCACGTCCTGCCGGCGCCGTACGGAACCGCGGCCCACGTCGCCGATCTGCTCGCGCTGCTCGATCGGCTCGAGTTGGCCCGCGCGGTACTCGTCGGCCATTCGCTCGGTGCCTACCTCGTCTCTCGACTGGCCGTCGAGCATCCGGATCGGGTCAGCGCGCTCGTGCTCGTCGACGGCGGATTGCCGATCCCGGGGAGCCAGGGCGTGGATCCGCAGGAGTTCATCGACGGCTTCCTCGGCCCGGCGCTGGCCCGCCTCCGGCTGCGCTTCGCCAGCCCCGAGGCCTACCGCAACTGGTGGCGGGCGCATCCCGCAATCGCCGGCGGCGACGTCGCCGAGCCGGACCTGATCGCCTACGCCGACTACGACCTGATCGGGGAGCCGCCCGAGTTGCGCTCGGCGGTGCTCGAGCCGGCGGTCCGCGCGGACGCGGCCGAGCTGGCCGAGGCCGGCCAGTGGGCGCCTGCCCTCACCGTGCCGGCCACGCTCCTGTGCGCGCCCCGCGGCCTGATCGACGATCCGCATCCGATGCAGCCGCTGGCCGAGGCCAACCGGTGGGCCTCCGGAGCGCCGGAGCGCGCGGCCTACCCGGTCGACGACGTCAATCACTACACGATCACTCTGGGGGCGACCGGCGCCGCCGCGGTCGCCGAGCTGATCGCGAGCACGGCCGGGGCGTGAGCCGAGGAGTGGGTCGCTTATTACCGCCGCGAGTGGGGCGCGCTGCTCGTGTCCTCGGTCGGACTGACCCGAGCCGTACGATCCCGCCCGGGCGGCTGGTGCGCTCCTACGCGGCCCTGCTGGCCGCGGTCCACCGCCCGGCCCGGCGCGAGTAATCCCAGAACTGCTCCATGTGACCGATACGGCACCCCGAGGTCAGCGATCATCACCGGTCCGGGACGGCTCGGGCGGGACCGCCGAGCGCCATCGCTCAGATCGCGCCGCGGGACGAAGGTGGACCTCGTGCTCGACGGCTAGGCCGGGGCGGGCTGCGACATTTCCGGGGCCGCCGCGGCGGCGATCCGACCAGTGATCAGGTCGAAGGCGCGCTCGGCGATCA
>JALYXK010000460.1 GCA_030947145.1 Actinomycetota bacterium | reverse complement strand
CCGGCGCCGCCGCGGTCGCCGAGCTGATCGCGAGCACGGCCGGGGCGTGAGCCGAGGAGTGGGTGGGGCGTGAGCCAGGGAGTGCGGACGGCCCGGGCGGCGGTCCGCGCCAGCGCCCGCCGGGGCCAGGCGCACCGCCGGTTCGAGCCGCAGCGGATCGGCCGGCTCGAGTGTGAGGCCTGGGTCGCCTATTACCGCCGCGAGTGGGCCGCGCTGCTCGTGTCCTCGGTCGGACTGACCCGCCACATGTTCGGGCTGCCGTGGCCGGCGACGCTACAGGGCGCGTGGCTGGTGCTGCGCGCCAACCAGCGGTGGGCGCCGTATCCCGACAACGACCCGGAAGGCGCCCAGAACTGCTCCTTGTGACCGATACGGCACCCCGAGGTCAGCCATCATCACCGGTCCGGGACGGCTTGGGCGGGACCGCCGAGCGGCATCGCCCAGATCGCGCCGCGCGGGACGAAGGTGGACCTCGTGCTCGACGGCTAGGCCGGGGCGGGCTGCGACATTTCCGGGGCCGCCGCGGCGGCGATCCGACCAGTGATCAGGTCGAAGGCGCGCTCGGCGATCATGATTGTCGGGGCGTTGGTGTTGCCGCGCACGAGCGTCGGCATCACCGAGGCGTCTACGACCCGCAGCGACTCCATCCCGAGCACCCGAAGCTCCGCATCGACGACGCTGCCCATCGCGCACGTGCCGACGGGGTGATACAGCGTCGTGGTGTTGCGCTCGATCAGCCTCAGCAGGCTCGCGTCGTCATCTCCGGGCGGGGCGATGGCGCCGGTCGAGACCTCGCGCAGGGCCGGCTGCTCGGCGATCTCCAGGCACCGCCGGACGCCGGCAATGGCCGTGGCCCGGTCGGCATCGCTGACCAGGTAGTTGTGCAGGATCCGCGGCTTGGCCGTCGGCACGCGCGAGCGCAGCTTGACGAAGCCGGTGCTGGTCGGCCGCAGCACGCACGATGAGAGGGCCCAGCCGTCGACCAGGATCTCGCTCGCGCCCGCGTCGGGGAACAGGATCGGCAGAGCGTGGAGCTGGATGTCCGGCGCCTGCAGATCGTCGCGGGTGCGCAGGAAACCTCCGGACTCGGCGAAGTTCGAGGTCAGCGGTCCCCGCCCCTCGGCCTGCAGCAACACCAGGTTCTCCTCGCTCTCGGCGCTGAGCAGCGAGGGCTGGTCGGTGGTGTAGGTGATCCAGGTCGCCGGATGGTCCTGTAGTCCCTGCCCGACCGGTAGCTCGTGGAGCGGCGGGATTCCCACCAGCATCAGGTCGTCGGCCGGTCCGATCCCGCTCAGCTGCAGGATCTGCGGACTCTGGTAGGCGCCGGCGCTGAGGATGACCTCGCGCTCGGCGCGGATCTCGCGGGTCTGCTCGAGCTGGTCGACCTCGACCCCGACCGCCCGCATCCCGTCCAGCAGCAGCCGGGTGACGTGCGCGCCGGTCTCGACCGTCAGGTTCGGGCGGCCCATCGCCGGGTGCAGATAGGCGACAGCCGCCGAGCAGCGCATCCCCCCGCGCTGGGTCACCTGATACCAGCCCGCGCCGTCCTGCCCGGGCCCGTTGAAGTCGTCGTTGGCGGCGACCCCGGCCTGGACGGCCGCCTCGATGAACGCCTGGCAGGTGCGGTAGCGGGAGCGGCCCTCGCTGACGGTCAGGGGGCCGCCGGCGCCGTGCCACTCGCTCGCTCCGCGCTCGTTGTCCTCGGAGCGGATGAAGTAGGGCAGCACGCTGTCCCAACCCCAGCCCTCGAATCCCATCGCCGCCCAGCCGTCGTAGTCGGCGCGGTGCCCGCGGATGTAGACCATCGCGTTGACCGAGGAGGAGCCGCCGAGCGTGCGACCGCGGGGCAGGTAGCGCTGGCGCCCGTCGAGCCCGGGCTCGGGATCGGAGAGGTGCGACCAGTCGTACTTGGACGTGCCGATCGGCAGCACGCCCGCTGGCAGATGGATCTCGTCGGCCAGGTCCGGGGGGCCGGCCTCGATCAGGCAGACGCTCACGTCCGGGTCCTCCGACAGTCGGGCGGCGAGCACGCAGCCCGCGGAGCCGGCGCCCACGATCACATAATCAAACCCACTCATCCTGTGGCCCTCCTCGAGCGTTGGTCGCGAGCCCGAACCCGCTCCGCCATGGGCTTGGTCGCCGACCCATTCTCGGGGGGCGCGATGGCTGCCGTCAAGCCGGGACGTCGCCCGCGATACCGTCCCCGCCACGATGATGGGCTCGAATTACGTGGCGCCGCCGGCCCGACGTGCTCGTCGCGCACGTCTCCCGTGCGCAGCGGCATCGCGTCCGGGCGATCGTGCGGCTGAAGACCGGTGCCCGGATCAAGCTGTTTCTGGGATCCGCGCCCCGGCGCAGGGCGCAGCGGGCATCGTCTCAGGCATGATGCGGCCTGCTCGCCGCCAAGCCCGATCTCGACTGATCGCTCCGGAAGGACCTAACTGATGTTGGCCGTTTTCGCCACCGACCTGAACCCCCAGGATCCGCTGAGCGTGCTCAGCATCGACGAACGTCCCGAGCCGGAAGCCCCGGACGGCTGGACCACGGTCACGGTCAAGGCCGCCTCGCTCAACCACCACGATCTCTGGTCCCTGCGCGGCGTGGGACTGAAGCGCGAGGCGCTGCCGATGATCCTGGGCTGCGACGCCGCCGGCTTGGATCCCGACGGGAACGAGGTGATCGTCCACGCGGTCATCACCTCCGAGGACTGGCGCGGCGACGACACGCTGGATCCCAAGCGCTCGCTGCTCTCCGAGCGCCATCAGGGCACGTTCGCCGAGCGGGTGGTCGTGCCGCGGCGAAACGTCATCCCCAAACCAGCGGAGCTGACTTTCGAGGAGGCCGCCTGCCTGCCCACGGCCTGGCTCACCGCGTACCGGATGCTGTTCACCCGGGGGCGCGTGGTCCCCGGCCAAACCGTGCTCGTGCAGGGGGCGACGGGCGGCGTGGCGACCGCGCTGACCGTCTTGGGCAGCGCCGCCGGGATCCGCATCTGGGTGACCGGGCGCTCCGAGGAGAAGCGCAACCGGGCGCTCGAGCTGGGGGCCGCCGAGGCGTTCGAGGCCGGGACCAGGCTGCCCGAGCGAGTCGACGCGGTCATGGAGACGACGGGCGAGGCGACCTGGTCGCATTCGATCAAGTCGCTCAAGCCGGGCGGAACCCTGGTCGTCTGCGGGGCCACCACCGGCGACGCGCCGCCGGCCGAGCTGACCCGCGTGTTCTTCCTGCAGCTGTCGGTGGTGGGCTCGACGATGGGCACCCGCGAGGAGCTCGACCGGCTCGCCCGCTTCTGCGTGAACAAGGACGTCCGGCCGGTGATCGACCGCACGCTGTCCCTAGCCGACGCCCGCCCGGGCTTCGAGGCCATGCTCGGCGGCGAGGTGCTCGGGAAGATCGTGTTCACGATCTGAGGTCGCCGTCAGCCGCCCAATCCGCCGAGAAAGGCGAACGGATTTCCGGGCGTGCCGTCGGCCAGCGCCGGCAGGCTCGCCTCGACGGTCACGCTGCTGCCCTCGGGCGCCAGCCCGCGGACGCGCTCGGCGAGTTCGTTTGCGCTCTGCTCGTTGACCGCACCGATCAACAGGTACCGCCACCGGTGGACGGCAGGCAGTCCGCCTGACCGCAGCTGCTCGGCCAGCGCGAGCGTCTCCTCGTGGGTCCGGCACTGGATGCGGACCTCGTACTGGGGATAGCCCTGGGCCTCGGACTCGGCCCGCTCGCGCTCCATCAGCGCCGCATGCTCGGCCAGTCGGTCGGCGTCGGTCTGCGGCAGCGGCAGGTCGGGCTCCTCCCACTGCTCGGCGGTCGGATGCCAGTGCTTGAGCTCGGACTCGAGCTTCCATTCGTGTTCGGCCGCCACCTTGCGGATCAGCTGCTCGGCGCGTTCGGCCTGCTCTCGGGTACCGGCGTAGGCGAAGACCTCGGCTCCGTCGACCGAGACGATCACCCGGTCGGCGAAGGACTTTTCCAGGTCGTGCTCGATCTCCGCCGCGTTCAGCCGCTCGCTCAGCGCGTGGGCGACTCCGTCCTCGTGGAATTCGACGCGCAGGCGCCAGTCATCGTTCATGCCAGTCAGAGTATTTGAAAGGGCGGGCCGCCGATCCTCGGCGGCGAGTCGGAACGGCCGCCGAAGCGGTCAGCCGACCGGTAGCCGCACGTCGAGCACGATCTCGACGGCGTCCTTGACCTTCAGCGCGCCCATCATCGCCTTGTAGGGCTTGATCCCGAATTCGCTTTGCACGATGGGCAGGGTGCCGGTCAAGCGGCCGTCGTCGGCGAGCTCGAGCTCGAAGCTTTCCGGGCGCTCGTTGCCGACGATGGTCAGCTCGCCGCGGACGGTGAGCCCACCCGCCGTCTCGACCGCGCTGGAGCGGAACGAGATCGGCTGCCCGAGCAGGACCTTCTCGTCCATGCTCTTGCGGATGTCGCCTTTGTCCTTGTCGCTCAGCGGCTTGACGCCGCCCGTGCCCTCGCGCACCTGCAGCGAGCTCCCGTCGGCTTGCAACGTGACGGAGGTGGGCTGGCCGTCGCCCCCTACCTCGACCGTCCCCTCCCACGTGCCGACGTCCATGATCAGGTCATGGCCGACCTTCTGGGCGATGCCGTCGCGGTAGGTCCGGACCTCCAGCTTGCCGCTGTCGGGACCGAGCTTGTGCGTACCGGGGGCGAGCGCCATCGGTTGATCATAACCGCTTGAACCCGCCCAGGATCTTTCGATCAGGCGCCGGGCACCTCGCCGCGGTGCTCGGCCGGCAATCCGACTTCGGCGCGGCGCTCAGGGGCGCCTGGCGGTGTCGAGAAACCGACCGCAGAGGCAGCGGCCGAGGTCGTTCCAGGCCTCGATGCCCCGCCGGGTCTGCTCCCGCAGCTGGTCAGCCGACAACCCGATCGGCGCGCTGAGGAGATCGTCGCGGTACTGGTCGATCCAGCTTTCGTAATCAGCCAGGGTGACCTCGGCGTGGAACTGGATCCCCCAGGCTCGCTCGCCGATCCGGCAGGCCTGCAGGCAGGCGTCGCTGCGCGCCAACGAGGTGGCCCGGGGCGGGAGCAGGAACTCGTAGCTGTGCCATTCGAGCGCCGGAAACCTCGGTCCGAGCGCGCCGATCACCGGATCCTCGCGCCCCGCGTCGGTAGTTCGCACCTCGCGCCAGCCGATCTCCGGCTGGGCCGCCGGCCGCACGGCACCGCCGGCGGCCTGGGCCAGCAGTTGCGCGCCGAGACAGACGCCGAGCAGCGGCACCTCGCGCTCGAGCAGGCGCTCGAGCACCGCGTTCTCGGTCTCCAACCAGCGGTGCTGGGCGACCTGATCAGCGTTCTGGGACCCGCCGAAGCTGATCACGGCGTCGTACTCCTCCGGGACCGCGGGGGGGCTGGCCTCCTGAGCGATCAACCACCGATCGATCCTCACCCCCCGGGCCAGTGCCGCCTCGGCGAACACCCCCGGTCCGGTGTCGGTCTCATGGACGATGGCCAGGGCACGCACGGCTCCGAAGTCTGCCAGCGCCGCTAGGCCGCCTGCGCGTAGGCGGGCTCGGCCTCGGCCTCGCCGAGCCCGTCGGAGGCGACGGCCGACGCGGCGCCGGAGACCGCCGGGCGCAGCACGGTCGCGGTGATCACGACCGCCACCGCCAGCAGGCCCGCCCCGACGCTCAGTGCCAGGTGCAGCCCACTGGTCAGCGCGGCGGCGTGCGAGCCGCCGTGCGCCTGCAGCTGATCGACACGGCTGCTGGAGAGCGTGGCCAGCACGGCGAGGCCGAGCGCACCGCCGACCTGCATCGAGACGTTCACCAGCCCGGAGGCGAGGCCGGCGTCGGCCGGGGTCGCGCCGGTCATGGCGATCGTCATCAGCGACGGGAAACTGAGACCCGCCCCGATCCCGATCAGCACCATCACGGGCAGCAGATTGCCGAGATAGCTGGCGTGGACGGGGGCCAGCGCGAACACGACCAGCCCGGCGAACATCAGCGCGAGTCCGGGCAGCAGCGTCGCCCGCGGGCCGATGCGCATGTTCAGCCGGGGGGTGATCGACAGCGAGAACACGCCGATGGCCAGCGCGACGGGAAGGAAGGCCAACCCGACCTCGAGCGGACCGTAGCCCAGCACCCGCTGCATGTACACGGCGCCCAGGAAGAACATCCCGAACATCCCCGCGACCATCAGCATCTGCACGACGTTGGCGCCAGACACGCTCCGCGAGCGGAAGATGCGGAGCGGGACCAACGGCGTCCGCGCCCGCGTCTCCCGCACGATGAAGGCGATCAGGAGGGCCACCGCCAGGGCACCAGAGGCCAGCGTGTGGATCGAGCCCCAGCCGAAGCCGCTGGCCTCGACGATCGTGTAGACGGCCAGCATCAGCGCGCCGGTGACCAGCACGGCGCCGATCCCGTCGGCGCCCCGGCGCAGGCCGCTGCCGATGTCGGACTCGACCAGGCGCACTGCCAGCAGAGCCGTGAGCACCCCGATCGGCAGGTTGACGAAGAAGATCCAGTGCCAGTTCAGCGCCTGGGTGAGGACGCCGCCACCGAGCAGCCCGATCGAAGCGCCGGCCGAGGCGACGAAGCTGAAGACGCCGATCGCCTTGGCCTGCTCGCGCGGCTCGGGAAACATCGTCACGATCACCCCGAGGATTACGGAGGAGGTCATCGCGCCGCCAGCGCCCTGCACGAAACGTGCAACGACGAGCATGGCCGAGTTCTGGGCGAGCCCGCAGAACGCCGAGGCCAGCGTGAACACCACGATCCCCGCCAGGAACACCCGTTTGCGGCCGAGCAGATCACCGATGCGTCCCGCCAGCAGCAGCAGCCCACCGAAGGCGATCAGGTAGGCGTTGACCACCCAGGCCAGGCCCGAGGTCGAGAAGTTCAGGTCGCGCTGGATCGACGGCAGCGCCACGTTCACGATCGTCTGATCGAGCACGATCATCAGCATCCCGGCGCACAGCACCACCAGGGCGATCCACCGGGCGCGATCGGTGGTCGGGTTGGAGGTCAGTGCGCCGACATTTGCGCCGGCGTCGGCGGCGTTGACTGCGGGAGAGGAGGTCATAGATCGTAAGTTAGCAGATGATCTGTTCTTAGATCATCTGCTGTCAGAATATTTGGGAGCGTCCTCATACCCAAACGACAATCGCCGCAGGCAAAACTCATCGCGGCCGGCCCGGACCGGTCGGCGCGATCGCGGTCAGGAGCGCAGTGGTTGGGAGCGCAGCGCGGTTGGGGACCGCAGCGCGGTTACTGCCGCGGTTCGCGTCGGCGGAGCGCCGGATGGCACTCGGCCGGCTCGGAGAGACGGCCGGAGACGAGACCGATCAGCGCGCCCAGGAACGCCTCGCGCTCGTCGGCCGGCAGCCCGCCCAGTACCTCGGCCTCCACCGTCTCGATGATCTCCTGCGCTTCGGCGAGCTTCTGCATCCCGGCGTCGGTGACGGTGACGATCCGCGCGCGGCGGTCGGTAGCCGACGGCCGGCGCTCGGCCAGGCCGAGCCGCTCGAGCTCGTCGACGGTGACCATCAACATCGTCTTGTCGAGCCCGATCAGGTTGGCCAGCTGAGTCTGGGTGAATTCCCCGCCGAGCGCGGTCGAGAGCACACAGACCCCGCGCGATCCGAGCTCGAGCGGCTCGAGCGCCGCCGACACCTCGCAGCCGTAGGCGTGGCTCGCCTGCGCCAGCAGCCAGCCCAGGTTGGTGGTCAAACATCGCGGTGAGGCGGCCCGAGCGACGGCCTCTGCAACCTGGCTCTGGACGGACATGGTCCGTTAAGACTAGCACCGGTAGGTTTGTCAGCAGATCATCTGCTACCAGACGGCTTTGCCTCACACGGCCGTCTTAGTACTTCCGTCGACGCTTGGTTCCGGTCCCCTCGACCACCCGCCGCAGCGTTTCCTCGTCCCAGTGGTGGGTGCGCAACAGCCGATAGCGCTCGGCGGACAGGCGCATGTAGGCCTCGGTGGAGGTCCCGGTGCCGATCAGGTCGGCCTCACGCAGCATCGCCACCACCGGGCGGTACTCGAGCTCGAGCCACAGCGACGCCAGCTCCGCCCGGTCGATCGCCTCGCCGCGTTCCTGGATCAGGCGGAAACCCCAGGCCTCGACGCCCTCGGCGAGCTTCCCGAAGTCCCAGGGATCGGAAAGCTCGATCTCGCCCCGCGCCGCCGCCGGTAGCGGCACGCGCTCGAAGAACACCCGCTCGTCGCTCTTAAGGGGAAGATCGGCCAGCGTGATCGTGCCCGCCGGCACCCGCGTGGTCACCTCGGTGACGATCGCGTCGACGTCGGTGCGCCCGAGCGCCCGGGCGACCGAGATGCGGTGGTGGCCATCGCGGACGAAGTAGATCTGCCCGATCCGGACAAGGTCGACGGGGGGCATCGACTCACCCCGGCGCATCGCGGCGGCGATCTGCTCCCACCGGGAGCGCACGCGGGCCGAGGTCGGGCGAAAGCGACGATCGAACTCGCGGGCGCGGTCGATGGTGCCGACGATCGCGTCGAGCGGCACTACCTTCGGGCCGATCCGGCGCTCGCTCTCGAACCCGAGGGCCTCGACCACCTCTTCGTAGGGCAGGATCACGTCGACATCGCCGGGCACCCCGCGCAACCGGGCCGCCAGCCGCGCCAGCGTCGCCCGCCGCCGCGCCCGCAGGAAGTCGTGCTGCGCGTCGAGTCCGGGCAGGCCGGTCGAGCGCGGCTCGGGCACGATGCGCGTTCCCGGGTGCGGGTTCCCCGGCTTACGTGCCCATGCCGGCGGCGGCGGGACCGGCCACCGGGGCGCCCGAGCCACCGCCGTTCGCGGAGGACAGCAGGCTGCGGCCGGACTCGGGATCGAACAGGTGCAGGTGGGCGGTGTCGTACCAGAGCTCGCAGTCCTGGCCTTGCTTGACCTTGCTCGCCGCCTCGAGCCGCGCCACCACCTGGCTGCCGCCGTGCGAGGAGGAGAGATCCGCGGCGCCGGTGTCCTGGGCGAGCTCATCAAGCTCGCTCGAGGAGACCCGCTCGGATTCGACCACGAAATAGGCGTAGTACTCCGAGCCCATCGACTCGAGCACGTCGATGTGCGTCTTGAACTTGATCCCGTGATTGCGCTCGCCGACCAGCGACGCGTCCTCGAAGTCCTCGGGACGCAATCCGACGATCACCTGGCGCTGGCCGTCGCCATCGAGTCGGCTCTTCATATCGGGGGCCAGCTCCACGGTGCCGATCGGCAGCTTGAGCGTGGCGCCGTCGAGCTCACCGCCGAGGAAGTTCATCGATGGGGAGCCGATGAAGCCCGCCACGAACAGGTTGGCCGGATGTCCGTAGAGCTCCGACGGGGGGCCCACCTGCTGCAACACGCCCGCGCGCATCACCGCGATCCGGTCGCCCAGCGTCATCGCCTCGGTCTGGTCGTGGGTGACGTAGATCGTCGTCGTCCCCAGGCGCTGCTGAATGCGCGAGATCTCGGTGCGCATCTGCACCCGCAGCTTGGCGTCGAGGTTGGACAGCGGCTCGTCCATCAGGAACACGCTCGGCTGGCGGACGATCGCCCGGCCCATCGCCACACGCTGGCGCTGGCCGCCCGACAGGTTGGCCGGCTTGCGCTCGAGGTGGTCGCCCAGGTCGAGGATCCGCGCCGCTTCGTCGACCTTCTTGTCGATCTCCTCCTGGGGCGTCTTGGCCAGCTTGAGGGCGAAGCCCATGTTCTCGCGCACCGTCATATGCGGGTAGAGCGCGTAGTTCTGGAACACCATGGCGATGTCCCGATCCTTGGGGGCGCGATCGTTGACCACGTCCCCGCCGATCATCATCTCGCCCTCGGAGATGTCCTCGAGTCCGGCCACCATCCGCAGCGCCGTCGATTTGCCGCAGCCGGACGGCCCGACGAGGATCATCAACTCGCCGTCCTTGACATCGAGGTTGAGGTGCTTGACGGCCTCGTAGCCGTCGTCGTAGCGCTTGGTGACGTCCTTGAACTCGATATCGGCCATGTCCTGAAGTCTCCTCCTCTAGCCCTTGACTGCGCCGGCGGTCAGCCCCGCCACGATACGCCGCTGGAAGAACAACACCAACAGCATGACGGGCACCGTCACCACGACCGCCGCGGCGGCAATGTCCCCGATCGGCACGGTGAACTGCGAGGCGCCCGGGAACTGGGCGATCGCGGCAGGTACGGTTTCCGCGTTCGTCGTCGAGGTGAGCGAGATCGCGAAGATGAAGTCGTTCCAGCAGATGATGAAGACGATGATGAAGGTGGTGACGATCCCGGGCATGGCCAGCGGAACGATCACCTTGCGGAAGGCCTGAAACGGCGTCGCCCCGTCGACCTGCGCCGCCTGTTCGAGCTCCCAGGGGATCTCCCG
>JALYXK010000454.1 GCA_030947145.1 Actinomycetota bacterium | reverse complement strand
GGCAGGCCCACCGCCAGCAGCGTCAGACCGAAGAAGTCGAGCGGATCGGCGGCGCCACCGAGCTCGCGCTCGAAGCGCGGCAGGATCCGCAGCGCGGCGATCACGCCGATCACGCCGATCGGCACGTTGACGTAGAAGATCCAGCGCCAGCTGGCGTTGTCGAGGATCAGCCCGCCGATCGTCGGTCCGAGGATCGGGGCGAGCATCATCGGGACCGCCACGATGCTCATCACTCGTCCCATCCGCTTGGGTCCGGCAGCCTGGGCGAGCATCAGCTGGCCGATCGGCAGGATCATGCCGCCGCCGATGCCCTGGAGCACGCGGAACACGATCAGCTCAGTGGTATTTGACGCCAGCCCACATAGCGCCGAACCGGCCGTGAACGTGACCAGGGAGACGAGGTAGAGCCGTTTGGGACCGAACCTTCGCGCCGCCCACCCGGTGGTGGGGATCACCGCCGCCAGCGACAGCAGATAGCCGGTGGCCACCCATTGGATCTGGTCGATCGTCGCATGCAGACGATGCGCCAGCGTGTCGAGGGCGACGTTGACGATCGTCGTGTCCAGGATCGACATCATAGATCCGACCACCACGACGAGGCCGACGCGCCAGACGTATGGGGGGATGCGGTCTTCGTCGCCGGCGAAACTCAAGGCGGCTCCTCCAAATTCGTAAGGTAACTAAAGATTAGGTACCGAAATTGAGTTCGTCAAGCGACCCCGCGGTGCCCGCGGGCGTCAGGTCTGAGCCGCGAGCATTGCCGGGTACACCGACTCCGCCCAGCTCTCAGCTCAAGCTCGCCATCACGTGCTTGATCTGGGTGTAGTCCTCGAGTGAGTACATCGACATGTCCTTGCCGTAGCCCGACTGCTTGTAGCCGCCGTGGGGCATCTCGGTGGTCATCTGGTCGTGGGTGTTGATCCAGACACAGCCGAACTTGAGCGCGTTGGCGACGCGCAGCGCGCGGCCGATGTCCCGCGTCCAGACGCTGGCCGCCAGCCCATAGGGCGTGCCGTTGGCCCGCGCCACCACCTCGGCCTCGTCGGCGAAGGACTCGACCGTGATGACGGGCCCGAAGATCTCCCGTTGGATGAGTTCGTCCGCCTGGCGCAGGCCGGCGACGACGGTCGGCTCGAGATAGAAGCCGGCGAGGTCGGGCTCGCTGCCGCCGGTGACGATCTCGGCGTGTGCGGGCCGCCGCTCCAGGAAGCCCTCGACCCGCTCTCGCTGACGCTGGGAGTTCAGCGGCCCGAGCGTCGTCTCGGGCGAGAAGGTATCGCCGAGCACGAGGCTGTGGGCCTGTTCGATCAGGCCCGCGATGACATCGTCGTGGACCTTCGCCGAGGCAATCACCCGGGTGGCGGCGGTGCAGTCCTGCCCGGCGTTGTAGTAGGCCGAGCCCGCGATCACCGCGAAGGCCGACTCGATGTCGACGTCGTCGAAGATGATCACCGGGGCCTTGCCGCCGAGCTCCAGATGCACCCGCTTCAGCGTCTGCGCCGCGGCGGCGGCAACGCGCTTGCCGGTTTCGACTGAGCCGGTGACCGAGACCATCTGCACGTCCGGATGGGTGACGAGGGCGTTGCCGGCGGTGTCGCCGTGACCGGTGAGCACGTTCAAGACTCCCTTGGGCAGGAACTCGGCCGCGAGCTCGGCAAGCTTCAGCGCCGTCACCGGGGTCGTCTCCGCCGGCTTCAGCACGATCGTGTTGCCGGCCGCGAGGGCCGGCCCCACCTTCCAGATCGCCATCGACAAAGGGTAATTCCAGGGGGCGATCTGGCCGATCACGCCCACCGGCTCGCGACGGATGAAGGAGGTGTAGCCCTCCAGATACTCCCCCGCCGCGCGGCCCTCGAGGCAGCGGGCCGCGCCGGCGAAGAAGCGCAGGTCCGCGGCCGAACCGGGGATGTCGTCCTCGATCGCCACCTGCAACGGCTTGCCGGCATTCTCGGCTTCCAGCCGGCCGAGCGACTCGGCGCGTTCGTCGATCGCGTCCGCGAGCTTGAACAGGGCCTCGGCCCGCGCCGCGGGCGTGGTCTGGGACCAGCCTTCGAACGCGCGGCCCGCGGCGGCGACCGCACGATCAACGTCAGCGGCGCCCGACAGCGGTGCCTGGGCGATCTGCTCGGCGGTGGCGGGATTGAGTACGGGTTCGCGCTGGCCGTCCGCGGGCTCGGCCCACTCCCCGTCGATGAAGTTCTGCAGGGCAGTGGTCGTCGTGGTCATCGGCTCTCTTTCGTTGTGGGCCAGCGGCGCATGTCCGCTCAGGTGATGGCGGCGCCGCTGGCGCGGTCGAAGAAGTACAGGTTGTCGAGGTCGATGGCCAGCCGGCCGACCGACCCCTCGGCCATCGAGGCGCCACGGCCCAGGCGCGCGGTGAGCGGAGCCCCTTTGGGTTTGCCGAGAACATCAATCGACACCGGGGCTCCGTCCCCCGCCGCGCCGGTGTCGGCGCCGGTGCGCTCGGGCTCGAAGTAGACCACCAGCTCCGACCCGAGTGACTCGGTGCGCGCCACCATGACAGCGACGGCTCCGTCAGGGGCAGTCGCCTTGGCGCCATCCGAGATGTCCTCGGGGCGGATGCCGAGGATGACCTCCCGGCCGGCG
>JALYXK010000279.1 GCA_030947145.1 Actinomycetota bacterium | reverse complement strand
GGGCAGGGCCACGGCGGCGTCCGCGCGCTCGCGGGCCGGACGGCGCGGGCGCTGCCGGCGTCGGGGCGAGAGCATCGCCAGCGCTTGCCCCACCGTCGTCGCGTGCGTGCACATGCGCGGAAACAGGGCACAGAGCACGCCCGCGCAGGTCTCGGCGTCCGCCAGCGCCCGGTGGCTGACCGTGACCTCCACGCCGAGCGCGGCGGCCAGCGCGCCCAGCCGGCGCTCGCGTTGCAACGGCAGCAGCTTGCGGGCCAGCGCGGCCGTGCAGATCACCGGAGGATCGGGCCAATCCAGGCCGCAGCGCTCGAAGGCTTGGCGCAGCACCCGCCGGTCGAACGGCGCGTTGTGAGCGACCATCACGCGCCCGCGTAACTGCCGCTCGAGCATCGGCAGCACGGCGTCGGGAGCCGGCGCGTCGTCGACCATCGCCTGGGTGATCCCGGTGAATCGCTGGATGCCGCGGCGCAGCGCCAGGTTGGTGCGCACCAGCGACTCCCAGCGATCGTGCAGCTCGCCCCCGCCGACGAGCACGGCACCGACCTCGGTCAGCTCGCAGTCCTCGCCGCCGAGCCCGTTCGTCTCGGTGTCGAGGGCGAGAAACTCGGCGGTGGCCAGAGGCTGGTCGAGCAGGTCCACCCCACCGTGATACGCCCGCGCCCGGACGGAGTGAGAGACGGCTTGCAAGGAGGCCCGGTCGACCGAGAATTGCTGACCGCCATGCGGGGTAGCATCGGTGTCGGTAGAGCAAGCAAAGGAGTCGCACCGTGACAACGATTGCCCCAGATGCCATCAAGCTCCGTGCCATCGACGAAGAGACGCGTCGCGCATGGACCGTGTACAGCGAGCGGGTACGCGAGTTGAGCGGCGAGGAGTACGCCCTCGTGGAGGACGAGTCGTGGGCTCTGCTTCAGGAGGAGCTGGGCCGGCTCGCGGATCAGCGCAAGACGCTGACCGGCACCGCCGACTGACCACGGCCACCGGCTGACGCGCCGTCTCGACACGGATCGATGTCGACTCTGCTCGCGCGTCGCGATGCGGTCGGTTAGGGTTCTGCTCAAATTGAGGCTCGCGCGACGCACCCAGTCGCGGCGGGAAGCGGAGAGGAGAGTCGACGTCAGGATGCGTAGGACGGCTTTTGCGTTACCCGCCACCTTGGTGCTCGCCATAGCCGGGTGCGGCGGGGGCGCGAAATTCGCCAACCAGCCGCGCCCGGCGACGCCGGTCGACCTCACCGTCTACATCAACAGTCAGCGGGTATCGGTCTCCCCCGCCTCGGTCGGCGCGGGCCCGGTGATCTTCATAGTCACCAATCAGGCCAGCAAGACGGAGTCGCTGACCGTCCGGCGAGCCGGCAATTCAGGTAGCGCGCTGGCCACCACAGGGCCGATCAACCCCCAGGAGACCGCCCAGGTGACGATCGACTTCAGTACCGGCGACTACACCGTCTCGACGGGCAAGTCGGGGTCGTCCGATGCCACGCTGGCCGGCGCCTCCTCGATCCAGCCCGCCACGCTCCACATCGGTCGGCCGCGCCCCAGCGCCAGCAACGCGCTGCTTCAGCCATAGCGCGTCGATCTGGCCGCCCGGCGCGGCACCGCCACCAGTTCGCAGCTCCCGACCTACACGAGTGAAGGTCCTCTACGATCCGCACGGTCCGGTACCCGATCGAAGGGGCACAATTCGTGGCCGTGGATGTGAGCCAAGTCGCAAACGTCGAGACGGAGCCGGGCGAGCTGCCGAGCACGATGGCCGCGTGGGTCATCCGCGAGGAGCGCCTCGGCGAGCCGACCAGCGCGTTCCAGCTCGAGGAGATCGCGGTTCCCGACCCCGGGGCGTTCGAAGTGGTCGTGCGGGTAATGGCGGCCGGCGTGAACTTCAACAACGTCTGGGCCGCACTCGGCGAACCGGTCTCGGTGTTCCGCTACCACCCCAACGAGGATCATCACATCGGCGGTTCCGACGCGTCGGGGATCGTCTGGAAGGTCGGCGAGGGCGTGACCCGGTGGAAGCCCGGCGACGAGGTGGTGATCCACTGCAATCAGGCCTCCTACGAGGATCCCGAGGTTCACGGCCTCGATCCGCTGGCCGCCCCTTCGCAGCAGATCTGGGGCTATGAGACGAGTTGGGGCTCGTTCGCCCAGTTCTGCAAGGTCCAGGCCCAGCAGCTGCTGCACAAGCCCAAGCACCTGGCCTGGGAGGAGGCCGCCTCCTACGGCCTGACGTATTTCACCGCGTACCGGATGCTGATCGACCGCTGCAAGCTGCAGCCGGGGCACCGCGTCCTGATCTGGGGCGCCGCCGGCGGCCTCGGCGTGTTCGCGACACAGCTCTGCGCGCTGACCGGCGCCGACGCCGTGGGAGTCGTCTCCAGCCAGGACAAGGGCAGGCTGGTCGAGCAGCTCGGCGCGGTCGGCCACATCGACCGCTCGGAGTTCAGCGGCATGATGCGCCAGGGCGGCGAGACGGCCGACGAGGAGAAGGCCCGGTTCAAGGAGTCGCGGCGGTTCGGCAAGGCCGTCGAGGAGATCCTCGGTGGGCCGCCCGACATCGTCTTCGAGCACGTCGGCAAGGCGACCTTCCCCACCTCGGTGCTGGTGGTCAAGCCGTTCGGCAAGGTGGTCATCTGCGGCGCGACCTCGGGCTACCAGCTCGACTTCGACGTACGCTATCTATGGATGCGCCAGAAGGAGATCCTCGGGTCGCACTTCGCCAACGCCTGGGAGGCCACCAAGGCCAACGGGCTGATCGAGGAATCGAAGATCCGGCCGGTGCTCTGGCAGACGATGGGCTTCGAGAAGGTCGCCGTGGCCCACCAGCTGCTGCGGGACAACCAGCACCTCGGGAAGATCGCCATCCTGGTCGGCGCCACCGAGGAGGGTCAAGGCAAAACCGCGGACGGCCCGGGCGCGATCCGGGCCGAGGTGGGAGCGTAGAGATGGCCGGTGTGGTCCACATTCCCTGGTATGCGACGGTCCTGCGTCACGAGGAGTTCGGCGAGGCGGTGGCCGCGGTCGCCCCCATCGCCCTGCGTTACAACGCCACGCAGTACTCGGTTCAGCGCTCGCTCGACGATCGCTACAAGATCCTCCACATGACCTGGTTTCAGTCCAAGGACGATTGGTACCGGTTCTGGGAGGGTCCGGAGATGATCGAGTTCCGCCGCCGGAACTCCGGTCGCTACCAGATCCCGATCGTCTACACCTGGCACGATGAGATCGCCGCGGGCACCCTGGGGCCGGAGGTGCCGCTGCAGGAGCCAGTCACCGAGCCCGAACCCCAGCCTCAAGCCGCGGCCTAACCGGAGCGCTCCATGAAGCACCGGGCCGGCGCAGCGCTGACGCTGGCCCTCGCTGCCGGCGCAGCGGCCGGCGCAGCGAAGCTACCCGCGTCGGACTCGATCCAGGTTGCGCGGCCCGCGGCCATCGCCCGACCGTACGCCACCGGGCTGCGCACGATCACCATCGTCGAGCGCCGGCGGCTCCGGCTCCCGGGCGGCGGCTCGGCGCCCCGGACGCTCGTCACTCTGGTGCGCTATCCGGCCGTCGGGCGGGCGTCCGGCCACGACCTGTCCCGCGGCCGGCCCCTCCCCGGACCGTTCCCGCTGGTGGTGTTCGGGCACGGCTTCGCCGTCACGCCGGCGCCGTATGCGGCGCTGCTGCGGGCCTGGACGCGCGCGGGCTACGTCGTCGCCGCGCCGATCTTCCCCCTGGGCAACGCCAACGCTTCGGGCGGCCCCAACGAGAGCGACATCGCCAACCAGCCCGGCGATCTGAGCGCGGTCATCAGCCATCTGATCGCGGCCAGCCGCTCCCGCACCGGTCCGTTCCGCGGCCTCATCAATCCGCACGAGATCGCCGTGGCGGGTCAGTCCGACGGTGCCATCACCGCGCTGGCCGCGGCCTACAGCCCGCGCTATCGGGATTCACGGGTCGACGCGGCGATGATCCTGTCGGGCGCGGAGCTTCCCGGTCTCGGCCCGTTCTCGTTCGCGCCCGGCTCGCCCCCGCTGCTGGCCAGCCAGGGCACGGCCGACCCGGTCAACAATCCGAAGAACACATATCGGTTCTTCAACCAGGCCTCGCGGCCGAAGTACCTGCTGCAGCTGCTCGGGGCGGGCCACCTGCCGCCCTATACCTCGCAGCAGCCTCAGCTGGGCATCGTCGAGCGGGTCACGACCGACTTCCTCGATCGATACCTCCCGGCCGGGCATCGGCCGGGCGCCGTGCATCGCCTGCGCCGCCAGGGCGCCGTCGCCGGCCTGGCCGCCGTCACGGCCGATCCCTGACCCGGAGCGCTAGCTCCATCCAGAACCGGGCGTCGGCGTCATCCAACGCGGGCCCGAACAGCTCGCGCAGCCGGGTCAGGCGATAGCGGGCGGTCTGGGGGTGGATGCCGAGTCGCTGGGCCACCGGCCCCAACCGGCCCTGCTCGGCCAGCCAGACCCGCAACGTCTCGGTCAGGCGCGCGCGCGAGCCCTCGGGCAGCGAGGCCAGTGGGGCCAGGCGATCCGCCACGAGCTCGCCCGCCAGCCCGGGATCGCCGAGTAGCAGCAGCTCCCCGGTTCGCTCCCGGGCCACGACCAGGCCCGGCTGTCCGGCGCCGAGCTCCAGCGCGGCGCGGGCCCGGGCGAAACTGGTCACCGCCTCCGACCAGGCGACCGTGGTGCCGAGTCCGGCGACCGCCCCGGCGTCGGCGATCGCCCGCTCGATCAGACCGGGCCGCCCCGGTCCGTCGGGATCGGGCACGATCACGCAGGTGAGCTCGCCGACCCGGTCGGCGATCACGTCGCTCGGGAGGGGCAGGGCGGCGCCGCGCTGACCCGCGATCGCCAGCACCCCGAGTGTTCGGGGCAGCGGCCAGGACGCGTCGCCCGCCGCCGCCTCGATCACCGCCGGGTCGACCGCCGGCTCTCGCACCAGCAGCCGCACCAGGCGACGGCGGCGCAATTCCGCCTCGCTGGCCGCCGCCGACTGCTCGCGGGCATAGCCCTCGGCCGATTCGGCCGAGAGCACGTCGATGTAGGCGAAGATCGACTCGGCCAGCAGGTACAGCGTGTCCGGCGCCAGACCGGCCGCGGTCCCCGCGGCGGCGAACCGCCGCCAGGCGACCCGGGCCCCGAGCCGGTACGCGCTGAGCAGCGATTCGAGCGTCCGGCCCGCGTGCATCTCCCCGCGGCCGAGGACCGTGTAGACATCGGAGCGCGGAACCGGCCCTCCCGCCTCGATTTCATCGAGAAAGTGCCGGAGCGCCTCCTGGACCCCGACGCGGAGCCCCGCGCCGAACCGACCCTCGAGCGGTCGGGCGTAGACCGGAATCGTGCGGACCGCCTCGATCATCTCGTCGGCGACCTCAGCGAGCACCGGTCGAAGGACGACGGAGATCTCCCGAGGAAGCTCGTGCCAGGGTTGGTCCGACATTTCTTAGACAAACGCTACAAGTAATCCAAGTGACATCGTCGCGGAGGTAGGAGAAGTTTGCGCCGCGGCTCCGTATCCTGGGAAATTGGCATGACGCGCGCGCACAAGATCGTCAATCTCATCGGGGTTCCGGCCCCACTGGTCGGGCTCGTCGTCGCGATCGCCCTGCTGTGGAACCGGGCGATCGGCCCGCTCGAATTGGCCTTGTTGATCGGGTTCTACGTGGTCACCGCGCTCGGGGTGACACTCGGCTTCCATCGGATGTTCACCCACCGCGCGTTCGAGTCCTCGCGCGCGTTCCGGGCGATCATCGCCGCGTTCGGCTCGATGGCCATCCAGGGCTCGGTGATCACCTGGGTCGCCGACCATCGCAAGCACCACGCCTTTACCGACCACGACGGCGATCCACATTCCCCCCACCTGGCCGGACCCGGCTTCTGGGGCGCGGTCAAGGGCCTTTGGCACGCACACGTGGGCTGGCTGTTCGAAAGCGTGGGGACCGCCGAGCGCGAGCGCTTCGCTCCGGACTTGGTCCGGGACGGGCTGATGCGCGCGATGGACAAGCTCTTCTTCCTCTGGGCGGCCCTCGGCCTGGCGATTCCGTTCGCGCTCGGCTGGATCGTCGGCGGCGGCCTGGGCACGGCGCTGACGGCGCTGCTGTGGGGCGGCCTCGTGCGGGTGTTCCTGCTGCACCACGTGACCTGGTCGATCAACTCGGTCTGCCATTTCTTCGGCCGTCGGCGCTTCGACGTCGAGGACCAGTCGCGCAACGTCTTCTGGCTGGCGCCTCTGTCGATGGGCGAGGCCTGGCACCACAACCACCACGCGTTCCCCACCTCGGCCTTTCACGGCTTGCGGTTCTGGGAGCGGATGGCCGACCCGACCGGCTTGGTGATCGCACTGCTGGAGAAGCTCGGAATCGTCTGGAACGTGGTCCGGGTCAGCCCCGAGCGCCAGCGCGCCAAGGCCCTCCCCGGCCGCGCCTAGCGCTAGCTCTCGAGCGGGGCCATCGAGAGCCCGGCCGAATCCAGCAGCTCCCAGTAGCTCTCCGCGTCCTCGCGCGGGCCGCTCCACACGATCGCGCAACCCGAGTTGTGGATCCGGTCGGCCAGACGGTAGCCATGCGCCAGCGTGACTCCGGGGATCACCCGCGCAAGTGTCTCGGCTACGTGGTCGAACGTGTTGTAGCTGTCGTTGAGGACAACTACCCGCCAAGGGCCGCCGAGCCCACTGCCGGGACCGCTGACCCGTGGCAGCTCAACCGTCTGTGCCATCGACCGTGAGCATAGCGCCGGGGACCCGCCGGCACGGCCCCGGTTTTCGACTCAGGTCCGGCCGTGCTTCTCCCAGTAGCGCCGCAGCCCGGCGTAGAGCTGTTCCGGGGGCGCAGCCTGCGTGTAGGCGTCGGCAATCTTTTCACTCGCGCTCGCCGCGATCTCCCGCTGCACGCCCATGATGAAGCCGTCGAGATCCTGTTCGCGGGCCAGCACGGACCAGCTGTCGAGTCTTTGCCCGACCTCCTCGAGCTGGCCGGCGACGTCCTCCGAGGCCCCGAAATGAGTCATCGCCAACCGCTCCGGCTTCCAGGCCGCGATCAGCTCGAGCGACTCGTGCCAGGCCTCGACGTCGATGTCCGGCGGCGGCGTCGGCGGGATCGCCGGAGCGCCGTCGATGATGCGCACTCCGGCGACGTCGCCGACGTAAGCCGTCCCCTGATGCCGGTAGGAGACGTGATGGGAGGCGTGACCCGGGGTGTAGGCGACGTCGAAGGCGTCAAACAGGCGCTCGCCGCCCTCCAGGATCCGCAGGTTGGCTTCGGGCACCGCCTCGAACTCGCCCCAGAGACGGTCCATATCGTCGCCGTACAGGCGCGACGCGCTCTGCAGCAGCCGGGACGGATCGGCCATGTGCCAGGAGCCGATCTCGTGAACGTAGACCTCGAGGTCCGGCCATCGCCGGACCAGCGAACCACTGGCCCCGGCATGGTCGAGATGGATATGGGTCAGCAGCAGCGCGCGGGGCCGCCAAGCTCCCAGTGCCTCCAGGACAGTGGGCAGGCACGAGGAAGGACCCGGGTCGATCAGCACGTCGTCCACCTGCCAGCACCCGATCACCCTCGCGCGACCCAGGTGCATGCAGTCGATCAGGCGCATCCGCCGCGGAAGCTTACGCGCCCGGACGCTTACGCGCCCGGCCCAGGTCCCGGCTCCGGCTCAGCGTCCGCGGACTCGTCCGTGGGATCCGCGGGCTCGAACTCGAGTTCCCGGGGGATTGCGCCGTTGGCCCGGAGCGGCGCGATCTCCACCGTCGGCTCGCTGATCTCGACCGTGTGCTCGGCGGTCCCCGGATCGGGGTCCTCCGCCGGCGGGAAACGAGCCGCCGCCACATCGGCGAGCTCGATCAACTGGCGAGCGAGCTCGCGCGTGTCGGCGACGATGCGATCGCGCTCGGCCCAGATCCGGTCCGTGTCGAGGTCGAGCTCTCTGACCCGCCGCTCGGCCTCCTCGGCGGTCCGCGCGGCCTCCTCGCGCGCCACCTGGAGGCGGTCCTCGGCTTCCCGGCGCGACCCGGTGGTGATCTGCCCCGCCGTGTCGTGAGCGCGCTGGAGGATGCCCGAGACGTCCTCGCCGACCCGCTCGAGGGCGCGCTTGATCGCCGCCTGGGGCGAGGACCGGGCCTGCAGCTCGGCCACCAGCTGGCTGGTCGCCCTCACGTAGGCATCGACCGCATCACGGTCATAACCCCTGAGCACCACGGGAAAGTCGGCTTCGGCGGCGACCGCCACCGGATCGTCCGGCAACGTTCCCAGCGGTTCGGTGATCTCCTGCAGCAGGGCGTGTTCGCGGGCGGCGGAACTCTGATCGGGCATCCTCCCACGTTACCCCCTCGCCCGCCCGGGGTCACGGCACGGCAGCGCGCGCAACCGATCCTGCGAGTCTCCGCTCATACAATGCCCGTATGCCGGACACCCCCTCTCCCCGCCTGCCCGAGCCCGACCGTCCCTGGATGATGCGGACCTACGCCGGGCACTCCGATGCCCAGCGGTCCAACGAGCTCTACCGGCGGAATCTGGAGAAGGGGCAGACGGGTCTTTCGGTCGCCTTCGACCTACCCACCCAGACCGGGTATGACCCCGATCACGAGCTCGCCCGAGGCGAGGTGGGCAAGGTCGGCGTGTCGATCGCCCATCGCGGCGACATGCGCACGCTGCTGCACGGGATTCCACTGGACCAGATGAACACCTCGATGACCATCAACGCCACCGCGGCGTGGCTGCTGGCGCTATACATCGTCGCCGCTGAGGACGAGGGAATTCCCGCGGAGCAGCTCCAGGGGACCACGCAGAACGACATTCTCAAGGAGTATCTGAGCCGCGGCACCTACGCGTTTCCCCCGGGGCCGAGCATGCGCCTGATCGCCGACACGATCGCCTACACGGTCAAGCACGTGCCGAAGTGGAACCCGATCAACATCTGCTCCTACCACCTGCAGGAGGCGGGCGCAACCCCGGTCCAGGAGATCGCCTACGCGATCAGCAACGCGATCGCCGTGCTCGACGCGGTCCGCGAGCGGGTGCCAACGGAGCTGATGGGCAGCGTGTTCGGGCGGATCTCGTTCTTCGTCAATGCCGGCGTGCGCTTCGTCGAGGAGCACGCCAAGCTCCGCGCGATGTCGGCGCTGTGGGACCAGCTCGGCCGCGAGCGCTACGGGGTCAAGGACGAGAAGCACCGCCGCTTCCGCTACGGCGTGCAGGTCAACTCCCTCGGCCTGACCGAGGGCCAGCCCGAGAACAACGTCTACCGGATCGCCCTCGAGGCGCTCGCCGTGACCCTCGGCCGCAGCGCCCGGGCCCGGGCGATTCAGCTGCCCGCCTGGAACGAGGCGCTGGGGCTCCCGCGCGCGTGGGACCAGCAGTGGTCGCTCCGGCTCCAGCAGATCCTGGCCTACGAAACCGATCTGCTCGAGTACCCGGACATCTTCGACGGCTCGACCGTGATGGAGGACCTGGTGGAGGAGCTCACCCAGGGGGCGCGCGATGAGATGGCGCGCGTGGCCGAGCTCGGCGGCGCGGTCGAGGCCGTGGACTACATGAAGTCCTCGCTGGTCGAGTCACACCGCGAGCGCTGGCGGCGGATCGAATCCGGGGAGCTGACCGTCGTCGGCCTGAATCGCTTCACCTCGACTGAGCCCTCCCCCTTGACCGCCGACGCCGATGGGGGCATCCTGGTCGTCGATCCCGAGGTCGAGCAACAGCAGCGGGATGCCCTCGAGCGCTGGCGCGAGCAGCGCGATCAGGGCGCCGTCGACGCGGCGCTGAGGGAGCTCGCGCGGGTCGCCCGTGACGAGTCGGACAACATCATGCCCGCCACGATCGCCGCCGCCCGAGCCGGAGTCACCACCGGCGAATGGTCCCAGACCCTGCGCGACGCGTTCGGCGAATACCGCGCCCCCACCGGGGTCGGCGAGGCCGCCGCGGTCTCCAGTGAGGCCGTGGCCGAGCTGCGCGACGAAGTCGAGCGTCTCAGCGACGCGCTCGGGCGCCGGCTCAAGTTCCTCGTCGGCAAGCCCGGCCTCGACGGCCACTCCAACGGCGCCGAGCAGATCGCCGTGCGCGCCCGCGACGCCGGAATGGACGTCGTCTACGAGGGCATCCGCCTGACCCCCCTCCAGATCGCCTCCTCAGCGGCCCAGGAGGGCGTGCACGCGGTGGGTCTGTCGATCCTCAGCGGGTCGCACGCCGAGCTCATCCCTGCGGTCCTGGACGAGCTCGCCGCCGCCGGGGTCCCGGACGTCCCGGTGGTCGTCGGCGGGATCATCCCCGAGGCCGACGCAGCGGCGTTGCGCGAGGCCGGGGTGGCGGCCGTCTACACCCCCAAGGACTGGGACCTCAACCGGATGATCTCCGACATCGTGGCCCTGGTGGACGAGCGCCATGGGGTCGAGTCCGTCGCCGAGGCTTGACTGGACGCGAACTGGGCGAGCGGCTGCGCGAGCGCGACCTGAGCGCCGCTCCCGCGGTGCTCAACCTCGTCGAGAGCCGCTCCGACGCCGCCCGGGCCCAGGCCGCGCAGCTGCTGGAGGCCGTCGCACCGGCCGCGCTAGCGGGCGAGGCCCCGGCGCAGATCGTCGGCGTCACCGGACCGCCGGGAGTGGGCAAGTCCTCGCTGCTGTCGTGGCTGGTGGCCGCCTGGCGGGCCCGCGACCGCTCCGTGGCGGTGCTGGCCGTGGACCCGTCCTCGCGGCGCTCCGGGGGCTCGCTGCTGGGCGACCGGGCGCGCATGGCGCCCGATCCCTCAGACCCGGGGGTGTTCATCCGCTCCACCGCCGCCGGTGATCGCCTGGGGGGGCTGGCCCCGGCCACCCGGGCGGCGGCGTCGGCGCTGGCCGCCGCGTTCGACGTGGTGGTGATCGAGACCGTCGGGGTGGGTCAGTCCGAGACCGAGGTGGCCGACGTGGCCGACGTGGTGGCGGTGATCGTCCAGCCGGGCTCGGGCGATGTGCTCCAGTTCCTGAAGTCCGGGATCATGGAGATCCCCGACGTGCTGGTGGTCACCAAATCCGATCTCGAGCCGGTGGCCAGCCGCGCCCTGTCAGACCTGCGTGCAGCGCTGCGGTCGCTGGGCGCCGACCGGACTCCGGTGCTGCCGGTCTCCTCGGTCGCCCCCGGCCAGGGGATCGAGGAATTGCTGGAGGCGCTGGACGCCCAGTGGGCGGACCTCGACCTGGCGACGCGGCGGACGGGCAGCCGGCGGCGCCACGCGCTGGCCGACTTCGCCGCCGAGCACGGCGAGCGCGGG
>JALYXK010000432.1 GCA_030947145.1 Actinomycetota bacterium | reverse complement strand
GTGCGCTGGTCTGCCTCCGATATCGAGGTCCATATCGATCTCGACGGGACCGGGAACGAAGCTGGCCCTCACAACTGGACGGCCGACAAAATCGCCACGGCGATCAAGGCGATCGAGACCGCGAGCGCCACCGGGCTGCACCATCGGCCCTCCGATCCCGCGCTTGCAATGGACGGCGATGGGGTGAAGCGTCCGATGCCCGTCGAGATACCCGATGTTGCCTGGCGTGCGGATCCCAGCGACGGCCTCCGACCGCTGCTGGCGACGCGCGAGCGCCTGCTCGCAATGCACTGAGCTTCCGAGGCTCGCTGCTGCTCCCTCCGGGAATTAGTTGCGCTAATGAAGCCGGTGCTGTTGGTTCAACTCGCGCAGCGCGGGCTCGTGCTCGAGCAGTTCGATGACATCCCGGTAGCCGAATGCCCCGGATCGATGCTCGAAGTGCGCGTAGATCGTCCGGATCAGCGCCAGATCGGCCGCGTGATCGACCGTCCAGCGCTCGTCGCCCATGTCGCGCTCGGCCTCGAGCACGGCGGCGGGAAATCGCTCCGGACGCTTCCAGATGAAGGGCGTAACGTGCTCGCGATCGAACTCATCGCTTGTTTCGGCTGCGGCTGCCGCCAGCGCCGAAGCCGGAAAGATCTCTGCGTCGAGGCCGTCCGGGTACCGGCGATAGCCCGACTCGGCGCCGACCGCTCCGGTGGCCACGGCGGCGTAGAGGAGCTCGGGCTGTTGCCTTACGAGCGCCACCAGGCTGTCGATGACGGAAGGATCGATCAGCGGGCAGTCGGCGGTGATCCGCACCACTCGATCGGGACCATATGCGGCAGCCGCGGCCCTGAAGCGGTCGAGCACATCATGCTCGCTGCCCCGGAGGAGCTCGACGCCGACCGAACTACAGAGTTCGGCGATTTGGTCGTCGCTGTCGTGCGTAGAGGTGAGCACAACGATCTGATCAACGGACCGGGCGGCTCGCACCCGTTCAACGATGCGCAGCAGGGCGGGTTTTCCGGCAATGTCAGCGAGGACTTTGCCCGGAAGTCGGGTCGAGCCCATACGGGCTTGGATGAAGGCCGCCGTCGTCAATCGCTGCTTGTCGCCCCGATGATCAGGCGCAATCGCTGAGGCGCGTCCGGATCGCGCGCGATGGCTCCGCGCCGCGTATCGTCGGACTCTGTGATGCTGAACGAGAGGCGCATGAAGTACTGGTCCCCGGCCGGGCGGAACGCGATCAGCCCCATCGGCTTGGCGACGGCGGCGTCGACTTCGATGCGCAGCTGTGTGCGGGCGTCACCGAGCAGCACGACTCCTCCCGTAACACCGATTCCGTCGCGGGTCGAAACGAGCGCCGAAACCGGCTCGCCGTGGTCAAACCCGGGGCCCGTGACGGGGCGGTGCTCGAGCTCGTCGCTGCCGTTGTGGGTGGCATACGACAGAGTCGCAGCGTCGAACGCTTCGGGGTTGAGCGTCACGATGCCCGCCCGCAGGGATCCGACAGGCAGTTCCGGCCATCGAATCACGTACTCCAGCTCGACTACCGCCGCTTCGCCGCGCACTGTGACCGCCTTCTCGACGACACCCAGCTTGGTCGGGACCTCGGCCCAAGCGCGGATTGACCCGTCGTCCGTTTGCTCGAAGGCTGGGCTGGTGCGTTCAAGATCGCTGACCTTGTGGTCCAGCGGCGCCTCCTGGACCAGGTTTCCCGAGTACCAGTCGGCTCCGAGGTCGATCGTGCCGAAGTAGCCGTGCTCGAGCGTGCCGAACAGAGAGGCCTCGCTGATCCTCAGGTCGCGGAACTCGTGGATTGCCAAGCCCCGACGCGTGTTGAGCGTGACCTGAAGCGGCCCGGAAGAGATCCGCACCAGCACGCCATCTTGCGCAACGCCGCTCGGGAGCCCGCGGGCGACCGGCGCAGGCCGCGGGGAAGGAGGCTCACGCACGGCCAGGCGCTGCTCCATATGCGTGAGCGCTTCCTGCAACGATGCCCAGCGCGACTCCGTGATGTGGGTTCGGAAGTCCGATGCCCATAGGGTGCACAGCTCGCGCCAGTCGTTCGGATCCGTGACTTGGCGCTCGCGCAAGCGCTCGTAGATGCGCCAGCAGCGGGTGTTGATGCCCACGTCGTCCCTGCCTGTTACCGCCCACCGCCCGATGTTGTATTTGGCCTGTTTCTTGACCGGAATCGGGTGGGCGGTTGATTCGAGCGATAGCTCGTGTCCGCTCTGCGGATGCTCGAGTAGCTCGAGTACGGTCGATGGCAGCACCGGGCTGCCGAGTCCAGCGGTCTGGAGCTCCTCGAGGCCCTCGGCCACCCTGTCCCACTCTCCTTCACCGAGGGGTGGCTCTGCGGCGAAGCGTCCTGGACGATGATCGAAGATCTCGGCGTCGTTGGCATACAGAAGCAGCGCGCCGCCGCCGCCGCCGACCAGCTTCGTGACGAAGTCGCGGTAGTCGGCGTGCGTCATCTCACCGTGTGCGAAACGCTGAAACCTCTGAAAGGCGATCGACTCGCTCCACACCACCGGGATCGTCGCCGATGGCCCGCGCGCGAGTTGCGGGTAGCGACGTAGGCGCGAATCCCACTCCGGGTGCGAGCGATATGCATTGTCCCAGTCCGCGATGATTCCCTCGTAGCCCGCCTCCCGATACAGGCCCACGAGACCGGGTGCGTACGCTTGCTCGCCGACGAGCGCGAGTCGTGGCTTCACGCCCAGCTGCATGCGATACGCGTCCAATCCGAGCCGCAGGTTCCAGCGGTTCACCTCGGCGGGCAGAAGCGGGGCCGCGCACTGGGCATATCCGCTGCCGACGAGCTCGAGCCGGCCCTCGGCGATCAGCCGCCTGGCGGCCGCGATCCAGCTTGGATCATGCGCCTCGATTCTCTCGAGCGTCCATGCGGGCACCTCGATCCCGATCGAGAAGCCATAGCGATCGGCGAGCCCGAGCATCGGCCAGTAACAGCGCTCGACGATGCGCGGCTGATCTGCTTCCTCCAGTGAGGAGAACGCCAGATTGAGGTGGAACATGCAGACGAGCACGGTCGTCGGCAATTCGCGTGACGGTCCTGGGACCCTGGCGACGTCGCTGCCCCGTTCCATGGTCAGCAGCGTACCGTTGACGGACGGCGCCGGTCAGTCTGGGGGAGCCACGGATTGGCCGCGGGAGCGCTCGCCGATCCAGAACGCCGGACCCCCGCCGTTGAGCTGCGGTGCGCGGGCGGGCGAACGTCCGCCTCCGAGCAGAGCCCTCACGCGGGCGCGTTGCTCGCGCCGGAGCTCAGCGCGAGCCTCGGGATCGGGGACCTGAGGGCGGCGCGTCAGTCGAGCCCACGCGAAGGCGGCCCCCAGGACAAGTCCGCTGAGGATTCGAGGACGCTGCACGAGTGCACGGTATCCGGCGCGGAGCGCGACGAACTCGAGGCGGTACCCCATAAAGGCGTTGGCAAGTCCCTCCTCCCAACGCGCCCGCCACCAATCCTGTGCCGAGCCGCGCTGCTTGAAGTGCAATATCGAAAGCTCTGGCAAAACGTGCACGGTCCAGCCGCGTGACCGTGCGCTGTACTCATCGATCCCGTCCCAGCCCATCGAGGAGTGAAGGCCGCCAATATCGTCTAGGCAATCGGTTCGGTAGGCCTTTGCATAGCCGACGACGTTGTGGGGCGCGCCCTTCTCCGGCGTCCATACCGTGCCGTTCCACACGAGTCCCACGCCGCCGACGACGCCGGCTGACGGGACGTGCGCAAAGACCTCGATGACCCAGGCGAAGTAGTGGGATGGGAGGTACAGATCGCAGTCGAGCTTCACGGTCACATCCGGGCGGCCCTGTAGCTCGGTGCGCCCGCGGTGGAAGGCCTCCACGATTGGGGAGCCTCGCGCCCGGCGCCCCTGGCGACCCGATCGGATCAGGCGGATCCAGGGATGGGCGGCGGCGTACTCGGAAACGATCTCCCAGGTGCCGTCGGTCGACCCGTCGTCCACGATCACCCACTCGGAGGGGCGGTGCGTCTGAGCGAGGATCGCCTCGAGCGTGCGGCGGACGTAAGGGGCCTCGTCGCGGACCGGCGAAACGAGGGCGTAGGACTGAAGCGCCCGCTCAGGCACCGCTCATCCCCGCCGCTCCCGCGCCCCCCGCCCCGTAGGCGTCACGCGGGTCCCACTGTCGCTAGGGTACGAGGCCGTGTGCGGCATTGCGGGACAGGCGCGCGCCGGGGCCGAGCCGGTAAGCGAAGCTCTGCTCGAGCGGATGTGCGCCGCGATCCAGCATCGCGGCCCCGACTCGCGCGGGACCCACCACGCGCCCGGAGTCGGGTTGGGCATCCAGCGGCTGCGGATCATCGATCTAGTCACTGGGGACCAGCCTATCTCGAACGAGGACGGGACCGCCACAGTCGTGCTCAACGGAGAGATCTATAACTATCGCGAACTCCGCGAGCGCCTGGAGCGAGCCGGACACATTTTCTCCACCCGAACGGACACGGAGGTCATCGTCCACCTCTATGAGGAGAGTGGACCCGACCTCGTCCACGATCTCCATGGCATGTTTGCATTTGCGTTGTGGGACTCCCGGCGTCGGCGTCTCCTGCTGGCCCGAGACCGCGTGGGCAAGAAGCCGCTGTTCTATGCACTGCGCGAACGGACGCTCTCGTTCGCATCGGAGCTGGACGCCCTGATGAAGGATCCCGAGATCTCGCGTGACCTCGACTTCCATGCCCTCGATGCCTTCCTTGCGCTGCTCTACGTCCCGCAACCTCTGAGCATCTACCGCGCGGCGCGCAAGCTGCCCCCCGGCGGTCGACTCGTATGGGAGGACGGCCAGGCTCGCATCGATCGGTGGTGGCGCCTGTCCTATCGCCCAAAGACCGGGCCGACGAACATCGAAGAGCTCGGGGATGCCGTCCGCGAGGCTGTTCGCCGCGCGACCCGGCGCCGGCTCGTGTCCGACGTGCCTCTCGGCGCCTTCCTGTCGGGAGGGATCGACTCGTCAGCCGTCGTAGCCGCGATGGCGGAGGCCTCTCCGGAGCCGGTCAAGACCTTCTCGATCGGGTTTACGACCAGTCGCGCCGAGTTCAACGAGCTGCCCTATGCCCGTCTCGTAGCCAAGACCTTCGGCACCGACCATCACGAGGAGATCGTCAAGCCCGATGCGGTGGCGATGCTGCCTCGGGTGGTGCGGGCGTTCGGTGAGCCGTTCGCCGACCCGACTGCCCTTCCGACCTTCCAGCTCGCCGAGATGACCCGTCGTCACGTCACCGTGGCGCTGACCGGCGACGGCGGGGACGAGAGCTTCGCCGGCTATGAGCGCTACGTCGCCAATGCCCTGCTCGCCAGGTTCGACGGCCTGCCCGAGTCCGCGCGCCGCGCCGTCGCTCGCCTCGGTGCCCGCATTCCGCCCGACCCCGTGATCAACTCGACGCGCAGCCGCCTGCGACGCCTCGCCGCCGGCCTGCCGCTCAGCGCCGCTGACCGCTACCTCGCTTACAGCACGCGGCTGGACGGGGTGGATCGCTCACGCGTGTACACGCCCGAGGGTCGGGCGCGCGTGGGCGATGGCTGGCTCGAGGGCGCGTTCGGGGACCTCTGGGAGAACGCGGCGGCCGACGAGCTCGTCGACCACCTGCTCGCCACCGACGTCGAGCTCTACCTCCCCGGCGACCTGCTCGCCAAGGCCGACATCGCCACCATGCACTACTCCCTCGAGGCACGCTCGCCCCTCCTCGACCACGAGCTGATGGAGATGGTCGCCACCGTTCCGCCTGAGCTCAAGCTCCGCGGGCGCGAGAAGAAGCTCGGCCTGCGCGCCGCCCTTCGGGGCTGGGTCCCCGACGCGATTCTCGACCGCCCAAAACGGGGGTTCGAGCTGCCGATCGCCGATTGGCTGCGCGGCGACCTCGGAACCTACGCTCGCGACGTTCTTCTCGATCCCCGCACGCGCGAGCGCGGCTTGCTCGACGCGGGCTACTCGCGCGAACTGCTCGACCGTCACATGGCAGGGCGGGAGGACAACGCGAGGCGGATCTGGACTCTACTCGTCCTCGAGTTGTGGCAGCGCGAGCGGGTCGACTGACCCCGGGGCACCCGGCTTCGTCCCGTCCACCTCTGGTTAGGCGGCGCTCAGTCCGCGGGAACGAGCAGTCCCGCGGTCTTGAGCTCGGCCGCCACCGGCGCGAGCGCCGACAGCGGCCGACCTGCGCGCTCGGCCACGGCCAGGAGGTCCGAAGCCCCGTCGCAGAAGTTGAGGAGCCACATCATGTCCAGCACCCGCTCTTCGGTCTCGCGCGCGCTGCCCAGGGTCGGGTACAGGCCACGCTTGCCGAGCTGCGGCTCGCATTGCCGGATCGCCACCTCGAGCGTCTCGTTCGCCTCGAGCGCGTCGACGATCGCGACGTACATTGCCAGGGTGCCCTCGAGCGCGTCCGCTGTGATGAACGAGAGATCGTCCAGCGACGTGTGGTACTCGGGATAGGTCCCATACATCGTCCGCATGAGCGAGCCGACCGGCAGGTCGAAACCTGGCGAGCAGAACTGGCGCTCGTCGCTGCCCGACGGGAAGAAGTCGACCACCTTGTGCGGCTGGCCAGCAACGCGCAGGACGTGCTCCGCCGCCCGGTCCGCCAAGCTGTCTCCGCGGCGCGAGCGCTTGTACGTGAACGCGCCGGGGTCCCCGGCGCAAGTGATCACGTAGCCCGCCCGCAGCCGGTCCTGCAGCTGCTTGCCGAAGCGATGCAGGTACGCGATGCTCCCGATCGTCTCCGGCAGGAACAGGATGCGGTAGCTGAGACGTCGCGGCCGGTCGCGCAGCAGGCAAGCGAGGTGGGCGGCCACCACCGGCCCGGAGAGCTCGTTGTTAGCCAGGGAAGGGTGGCAGACGTAGGTGGAGAACAGGACTTCGTCGGGGAGGTCGCCGGGGAGCATGACCTCCCCAACCTCGACGTGGCCCGGTTTCAGGTCCGCATCGATGAATGCCTCGTACTCCCCGGGAACGAGCCTCTCCCGGCGCTCGTTCTGCAGGCAAAAGCCCCAGCGCCGCGCGTAGTAGCTCGTCAGGTACGGAATCGCGTGCGGCAGCTCGGGGATGCTGTACAGGTGCTCCTGCAGCTCGTCGAGCGGGAGGCGGCGATGGACGGGCTCGCTGTAGCCGAGGACATGGAGGTTGGACTGCGCGAAGTCGACGACCTTGCGCCCCGTCGGATCCTTCAGCCACGCATCGCGGATCGCCCACTCGTCGGGGATGGTCCAGTCGAAGACTTGGGTGCCGGTCGGCCAGCGGTGAATCTCCATCGGCGCGGCGACCTCGCCCAGGATGGCGAGCGTTTCCCGTACTCCGGGGCCGGTGAGGCTGCGCGCGATCGGGAACAGCCGCGTAGCCAAGCGGTGCAGCTCGGGGCCCAAGCGCGTCATTATGCCCTGCGGTAGGTAGGCCCGGCAGGGCCCCCCGGCGGGACAGGCGGTCTCTCGCCGACGAACAGCGCGTGCAGGCCGGCGGCGAGGTTCTCCGGGTTGTACTCGCGAACGACCTTTTCGCGCCCGGCGCGACCCATCGCGGCGCGGCGGACGGGATCGGCGAGAAGGCGCGCGAGCGCGTCCGCGAGCTCGTCAGCCCGCGCGGGCGCGACGAGGTAGCCTGTCTGGCCGCTTACAACGAGTTCCGGAATGCCGGTAATGTGCGTCGAGACGACCGGGAGCTCCATCGCCATCGCCTCGAAGATCACTCCAGGCAGGCCCTCGGCGAAGCTCGCAACGCAGAAGATCGAGGCGGCCGCGTAGTAGGATCGGATCTCGTCCTGGCCCACTGGCCCGGGGAAGCTCACCTGGTCTTCCAAGCCGAGCGCGCGGGCACGCTGCGCCAGGACATCGGCGGTTGGACCACCACCGCCGATGGTCGCCCGGAACGGGACCCTGCGGTCGCGCAGCAATGCGAGCGCATCGAGGAGCACGGCGTGCCCCTTCTCCGGCACGAGCCGGCCGATGGAGAGGATCTCCGGCAGCCCTGCACCGTTGCGGCTCTCCGGGGGCAGGAACTCCCGGGAGTCAACGCTGCAGCGGATCACGTGGAGCTTGTCCCAGTGCTCGGGCTCGCTCAACGCCATCAGCTGGCTTCGCGTGTAGTGGCTGACGCCGACCACGAAACGGGCGTGGACGATCTTCTCGACCAGGTTGTACCGATCGACGTTGGAGAACTCGAACGCCCCGTGGATCGTAAAGCTCCATGACCATCTCCCATGTGACCCGTCCACCGC
>JALYXK010000422.1 GCA_030947145.1 Actinomycetota bacterium | reverse complement strand
TCGTGGGGCAGCAAGATCCACATCTCCGGACGGGTACTGGGTGGATACATCCCGAACAGCTCGAAGCTGCTTCGCCTCGACATCGGGATCAAGGCCCTCCACGCGATCCAGGGAATTCCTGAGGTCTCGCCGAGCGGCAGGTTCAGCACCACCTACACGTTCAACCGCTCGAGCGGAATCGTGAGGTTCTACTTCACCGTCGCGACCCTCGCGGAAGCCGACTACCCCTTCGCCCCCGGCAGTTCAGCGCGGGCGGTCGTCACCGTCGGCACGCGTGGCCACCGCTGACGTGACGTCGGCCCCCGGCTCGAAACCGAGGTCGGGGCGGTCGGTGTTGCTGATCGGGGACGGGGCGCTTCCGCGGTCGGTTGAGCTCGCTCTCGCCCGCGCGGGAGCCAGCGTGCGCTGGCTGCGCCGTCCCAACGACCGCGAGATCGCGGCTGTCCTGACCGAAGAATTCGACGTGACGATGGTCGTCTCCCGCGATGACATCGAAGTTCTCCGAATTGCGCTCGTGGTTGAGCACGCCCGCCCCGGCCAGCAGCTGATCGTGACCGTCTTCAACCGCACCGTGGCCAACCAGCTGCGCACGACGGTGCCGAGCTGCCAGGTGACCTCGATGGCCGACGCCGTCGCCGCCACGCTTGCCGGGCCCTGCATCGCCGAAGGCCTCGAATCAGTCGCGCGGCTTCGCGGGGGCAGCGTCGGCATTCGTGAGGCCGGTGACGGGGTCGAGGTGGTGCCGCTGGACATCGAGCGCCGCGGGCGCCTGGTCCGAGCGCTCCATGAGATCCGCGGCGCGTTCCGACCCTACGACCTCAACGCGCGTTTCCTCGTCGCCGGCCTCGGCGGGTTTCTCGGGATCCTCGTCCTCGATGCCGTCGTCTCGGGCGTGGCGCTCCATCAACGGCCGGTTGAGGCGTTCTACGATGCCACCAAGGCATTGGTGACCGTGGCCTCCAACCCGGCCGTGGACCGGGCGGGCTCAGGCAGCAAGCTATTCGCGGCGGTGCTGATCCTCGCCTCACTCGGCTTGGTCGCGATCCTCACCGCCGGGATCATCAACCGGCTGCTCGATCGCCGCCTGACCGGGATCGTCGGCCGCCGGGCGATCCCCCGCTCGGACCACGTCGTCGTCGTGGGCCTCGGGCAGGTCGGGCTGCGCCTGTGCCTGCTCCTGCGGAGCCTCGGGATCGGAGTAGTCGCCGTGGAGCGTGACCCTTCGGCCCCTGCAGTCGCACTGGCCCGCGATTACAAGATTCCGGTGGTGATCGGCCCGGGCGGCGAGAGCACCCTGCTCGCCAAACTCAGCCTCGGCCGTGCCCGTGCCCTAGCGGCGATCACCTCCGACGACGGCGAGAACATTGCCATCACGGTCGCGGCACTCGCGGTCCGCGAGGACCTGCGTGTCGTGCTCCGCGCCGGGGACGGCGACGTCACCACCGAGATTCGATCGCTCTTCAACATCGGCGTCGTCCGCGATGTGCACCGCATCGCCGGCGACCTGCTCGCCGCGGCAGCGCTCGGCATCGAGACCGCCGGCGCCGCCGCGCGCGACGGTGAGACCTGGCTCGTGATGAGCGACGGCAGCACCCGCCACTTCAACCAGCTCACCGCAGGCGACGGGCCGCCAAGCGAAGCCGAGGGCGCGAACCCTTCAAGAAGCTGAACCGGCCGGCGCTACCAGGCACCGGACGCCCGTCAGGTATGCGCTGGCCGCCGGCGCGACCGTGACCTTCACGTGGAAGTAGATACGAGCTAAGCTGGTCAGCGTGATCGGCGACATCGTTCAGCCCACGCACTTGCTCTTCATTCTGATCGTCGCGCTGCTGGTGCTCGGTCCGAAGCGGTTGCCCGAGGTCGGGCGCTCCCTCGGGCGCGGCCTGCGGGACTTCAAGCACGCGCTCTCGACCGAGAGTCCCGAGCGCGAGTACTCGCCTCTGCCGGAGGCGTACCCTGCCAGTCCGCCGGAGCATGAAGCGCCACTGAGCGAACCCCCGGCCGAGGCGACCGTCGGACACAGCGCGCCAAGCGGCGGGTCCGCCCCCGCGGCGGGCGGCCCGGTCGAGCACTCCGGCTGACACGGCCCGCCCGGAGCGGGAGCGGTTCGCGGGTCCCGTCATGTCTGCGCTGCAGCGAAAAGTCCCACGCAACAAAACGCGACCGCGGCTTCGCCTCCTGTCGCGGATGCTGCTCGCCTGCGCGTTGGTGGTCGGCGCCGTCGCGGCGACGGTGGCCACCGGCGCCCTGCTCGAGGTCAAGGCGTTCACCGACGCGCTCAGGCAGTCCCCCCAGCTGAAGTTGGGTAACGAGCTCGCGCAGGCCAACGCCGGCGGCTCTCAGACACTGCTCCTGATCGGTTCCGACAAACGCGCCAAGACCGCGGTCGACGGGAGCTCGCCGGCGCGCTCGGACACGATGCTGCTGGTCCGGCTGGATCCGGGGCAACCGGATACGACGTTGCTCTCGGTGCCGCGCGACCTCAAGGTCACGATTCATCCGGACCACGGCGCGGCCACCACCCAGAAGATCAACGCCGCGTACTCACTCGGCGGGGCGAAACTGTCGGTCAAGACCGTCAAGCAGGTACTCGGCGTCCAGATCAATCACGTGATCGACATCAACTTCGCCGGCTTCAAGGCCCTGGTCAACTATCTCGGTTGCATCTACGTGCAGGTCGATCGCCGCTACTACCACTCGAACCTGGGCCTGGCGGCCGCCGATACCTACGACGAGATCAATATTCAGCCGGGCTACCAGCATCTCTGCGGCGACGACGCGTTGCATTACGTCCGCTACCGGCACAACGACACCGACCTCGTCCGCAGCGCGCGCCAGCAGGACTTTCTGCGCCAGATCAAGAACCAGCTCGGAGCCAGCGGTCTGATCTCGCGGCGCTTCGGGATCGAGAAGATCTTCGGCAAGTACGCGAGCACGGACATCCGATCCGCCGACGATGTTCTGAAACTGCTCGAGCTGCTCGTGCAGTCCGCCGGCCATCCGGTCCGCCAGGTCGGGTTCCAGTCGGTGATCGGGCCTTCCTACGTCACCGCGACGTCAAACCAGCTCCGTCGGACAGTTCGAGAGTTCCTCCACGGTGGCACTGGCCCCGGGCACGTTCGGGTCGGCGCCAGGAGCCACAAGGCCGCGCCGAAGTCGTTCAAGACGCCGCTCAGCCCGGCCACGGCCGAGGAGCTGACCGCGGCCCAGGGGCTCGCCTCCACCGTCCCGTTCCCGGTGTACTACCCCTTCGACCGGATCACCACAGCCGGCGCGGATCCCGACTTCGTGCGCGCCTATCCGCTGCACGGGCACCAGGCGTATGTCGTCGTCGTCGCCCAGGGCGGCCTCGGTCAGTACTACGACATCGAGGGCACGACCTGGACCACGCCACCGCTGCTGACGAATCCCAATCAGACGCTCCAGATCGGCAAGCGCCGGTTCCAGGTCTACTTCGAGGGACAGCGCATCCGGGTCGTCGCCTGGCACGACGGCCCCGCGGTCTACTGGGTGACCAACACGCTGCAGAACATCCTCTCCAACCGGCAGATGCTCGCGATTGCCTCCGCGGCGCGGCCGGTTCGGTGAGCTGCGGGGTAGCGCTGCGCCCTCACCGCACGAACGTCTGTTCGACACGCTAGCCTCGGCGAAGCCGTGACCAGCTTGGCCGAGAGCGCCGCGCTCGTACTCCTCCTCCGCGCCGGGGAGCGGCCGTGGCAGCAGTACGCCGAGGCCATCGAGGAGGCGGGTGGCGCGATTTCAATCCTCGAGCAGGAGCAGGGCCTGCTTGCCGGCCCGCAACTCGGCCCGGTGACGGCCGAGATCGAACGCTGGGAAGAGACCGGGATGCGGATGCTGACCGTGCTCGACCCGGACTACCCGGACAACCTCCGCGCCGTCCACGACCGTCCGCCGCTGATCTTCGTCGCGGGCCGGCTCGCGCCTGCCGATGCGCGGTCGCTCGCCGTGGTCGGGGCCCGGGAGGCGCCCGAGCGGGCCGTTCGGGCGGCGGGCGCCGTCGCGGAGCATCTTGTCCGCCGTGGCTACACGGTCATCTCCGGTCTGGCGGCCGGAATCGACACCGCCGCGCACACTGCCGCCCTCGCGGCCGGCGGCCGCACGGTGGCCGTAATCGGCACCGGACTGCAGCGCTCCTACCCGCCGCAGAACGCCGCCCTCCAGCGCCGGATCGCTCGCGAGGGGGCGGTGGTCTCGCAGTTGTGGCCCGACGCGCCGCCGAGCCGGCGCAGCTTTCCGATGCGCAACGCGGTGATGTCCGGCCTGTCGCTGGCCACCGTCGTAGTGGAAGCGTCGCACACCAGCGGCTCGAGGATGCAGGCGCGGCTCGCGCTCGCCCACGGTCGGCCGGTGTTCCTGAGCCATACGCTGCTGTCCCAGCCGTGGGCCCGCGAGCTCGCTGCGCGGCCCGGCATAC
>JALYXK010000268.1 GCA_030947145.1 Actinomycetota bacterium | reverse complement strand
TCGAGCATCGCGATGTCGTCGGAGTCGGTGGGATAGGCGCCGATCATCAGCTCATCGAGAATCTCGGCGAATCCGTAGGTGCGGAACCAGGTCGACACGGCGCACATGATGGCTCAGGGCGCCGCCGGACGCTGCACGGGCCTCGGGGGCCTTCTAAAGTCAACGTCATGCCGATACGCACGGACGCATTTGATCTCGGCGGCCTCCGTCTCAGCTCGGGTGAGGGTCGGCGCCTGGAACTCAGCGTGATGATCGACCCGTTCGAGCTTGGCGGCGAGCGCTATGCCGTCGTCCCCGCGCTGGTGCCGGCCAGGCTCGACATATCGCGGACCACGGGCAGCGGCTACGCGCTGCGACTACGGTTGCAGGCCGCGCTGGAGGGGCCATGTATGCGCTGCCTGCAACCGGCCACGCCCACGTACTCGTTCGACGCCCGGGAGGCCCATCAACCCGGGGCTGGCGAGGAACTGGGGTCGCCCTACGTGCGGGACGGCGTCCTCGACGTGCGGGCCTGGGCGCGCGATTCCCTCGCCCTGGCGCTTCCGGCCGCGATTCTCTGCCGGCCGGACTGCGCCGGCTTGTGTCCCGTCTGCGGCGTCGATCTGAACGCCGCCGGCGACGGGCACCGCCACGATCCCGAGCCCGACTCCCGCTGGGCCAAGCTCTCCGAGCTCAAGTTTGACTAGGGCCCTGCTAGATTCCTGCGACCATGGCCGTCCCCAAGCAGAAGCAGTCACACGCCCGCACCACGCAGCGCCGCTCGACCCACAAGGTCAAGACGCCGACGTACAACGCCTGTCCGCAGTGCCACAGCCCGAGGCTTCCCCACCGTGTGTGTCCGGTGTGCGGCAGCTACAAGGGCCGTGAGGTACTCGCCACGGGCACAGCCGCCGACTGATCTCGCCGGCCATGGTCACGGTCGCCGTGGATGCAGGCGGGGCGGATCTTGGACCCCGAGAGGTCGCGGCGGGCGCTGAGCGTGCGGCCGCGCAGGGCATCCGCGTGCTCCTGTTCGGACCGGCCGCGGAGATCGGCACGATGCCCGACGGCGTCGAGGTGTTCGACGCCCCGGTCTCGATCGCCAAGGCGGCCGACCCGGCCTTCGCGGTGCGCTCGACGCCGGAGGCCTCGATCGTGCAGGCGGCGCGCGCGGTGGGCGAAGGCCGCGCCCAAGCGCTTGTCTCCGGCGGGTCGACGGGATCGGCGCTGGCCGCCGGACTGTTCAACATGAAGCGCGACCGCGGGATCTACCGCCCGGCGCTCGCGCTCCCGGTGCCGATACCCGGCGCCTCGCCTGTCCTGCTGCTCGACGTTGGCGCCAACGTCACCTGCCGGCCCGACCAGCTGGTCCAGTTCGCGCATATGGGCTCCGCGTTCGCCAAGGTCATCATGGGAATCCCGTTGCCGCGCGTGGCCCTGCTCTCCAACGGCGAGGAACCGACCAAGGGGACGCCCGATCTGCAGGCCGTCCACGAGCAGCTGGCCGGGACCGGCGGTACCGGGCTGAATTTCGTCGGCAACGTCGAGGGGAACCAGGTCACCGACGGCGCCGCCGACGTGGTGGTCATGGACGGGTTCACCGGCAACATCACCCTGAAGCTGATCGAGGGCGTCTCCGCGCGGACGCTGCGGGCGATCCGGGACGTCGCCATGAGCTCCACGCGAGCCAAGCTGGGCGGCTGGCTGCTCTCGCCCGCCGTGCGGCAGCTGCGGGCGGAGATCGATCCCGAGACCCCCGGCGGCGCCTACATGCTCGGCCTGCGCCAGCTGGGCGTGGTGGCCCACGGCAGATTCACCCAGCGCGGCTTCGCGCGGGCGATCGAAGTGGCGGCACGCGGAGTCGAGGAGGAGGTGATCGCACGCACCCGCGAGGCGCTGCTGGCCGCCGGGGCGCTGCGGCCGCCGGCGGAGCTCCAGACGTGAGCGCCTCGTCCGGTCCGGCGGTTACGGTGTCCAGCTCATGAACCGTGAGCAGATCCTTTCGGCCATCCGTGCCCACTTGGCCGACGAGCTCGAGGTCGACGCCGACCGGATCCAGGAGTCAACTCGGTTCCGCGAGGATCTCGAGGCCGACTCGCTCGATCTGTATACGCTGGTGCAGGAGCTCGAGGACAGCTACGGCGTGCAGATCTCCGACGAGGCGGCGGCCAAGATCCTCACCGTCGGGCAGGCGGTCGAGTTCGTACTTGCGAACGGTGGGGCAGCCACCGCCAGCCAAGGTCACGACACTGAGTGAGCACGACGCGAAAGCCGCCCGGCCGCAAGTCGGAGGCGAGGCTGCAGGATCTTCTCGAGCGGCTGCCTCCGGAGTTGGCGGCTCCCGTATTCACCCATTCCTCATGGACCAACCGGCGCTCAGAATCCTACGAGCGGCTGGCCTTCCTCGGCGACAGCGTGCTCTCGCTGGCCATCACCACCCAC
>JALYXK010000266.1 GCA_030947145.1 Actinomycetota bacterium | reverse complement strand
GGAGGAGGCGGGCGGCCCGGGCTCCCAGATGTCCTCGCAGACAGTCAATCCGACGGCTACGTTCCCGAGCTTGATCAATGCGCCGCCGCTGCACCCAGCCTGAAAGTAACGCCGCTCGTCGAAGACGCCGTAGTTGGGCAGGAACGCCTTGCGGTAGATCGCCTGCACCGCTCCGTCGGCGAGCACCGCGCAGGAGTTGTAGACGTCCTCTGCGCGCTCCGGGAATCCAACCAGCGCAACGATTCCCTGCGCGGCGTCCCCGATCCGTTGCAAGGCCTCGCGCGCCTCCCCCAGGAAGTGCTCCCTGAGCAGCAAGTCCTCGGGCGGATAGCCGGTCACAGCCAACTCGGGGAACAGCACGAGCTGCGCGCCGGCATGCGCGGCCTGATCGATCCCGTCCCGGATCTTCTGCTCGTTGCCGGTGATGTCACCGACCGTCGCGTTCATCTGGCAGAGGGCGATATGCAGGGGCCCTGACATGGAGATGAAGTTAGCGTCCCGGCGCGCCGCGTCCCAGCCAGTGCTGGGCGAACGTGCGCAGCAGCGCATCGTTGGCTGCGCTGACGCGCACCATCCGTGCCCAAGCAAGGCCGATCAGGCCGACCGTACCCGGCCGCGGGTCCAGGAGGACGGCCTGACCCGCGGCGGCGAGCGAGGAGCTGAATGGTCCAGCGACGGCGCGGGCGAATTCCCGCAGTCCCGGTGGGGGGTTCCGTCCTCCGTAGACGACAACCAGGTCCCCAACCTCGAGCGCCTGTAGCAGCTGGTCGTTGTTCAGGCGAGCCTCTTGACCCGGCGCCAGCTCGGGCACGTGAGCTCCGCTGGTCGGAGGGTTCGAGTCGTAGACGGGGGGACGGTCTCCCGGACGGAGGTGGGCGTGTCCGAGATCGCGGAACCCCTGGCCGATCGTGTCGGCTGTGCCGGAAACACCTGCCTGGTCACGGCTGGCGAAGAAGCCCGAGAGGACTGCGATCAGTCCGATCGACAGCGCCAGCGATGCTACGCCGATCGCAACGCGCTCCAGGATCCTCACTTCATTCGACCGCGCGCACAGCACGGCGTCGCGATGCGCGCTGACTCGCGCGCCGACGGCTGCCGCTCGGTCCGGCGGCGGCCACCAGCTCCTCGATCGAGGATCGGAGCTCCTCGGCGAGCGCCTCGACATCGGCAAGCGCGTCGAAATCGGCGGTCAGCCCGAAGTTGAGCTGGCCGTTGTAGCTCATGATTGCGATCCCCAGCGCGGTGTTGTCGGCGAGCGGCACCATCGGATAGAGCGCCTCGAGCTCGCGGCCCTGCATGTACAGCGGCAGCTGCGGTCCGGGCACGTTGGTGACCACCAGGTTGAACAGCCGCTGGCGCGCCTGCAGGCGCGCCGCCTGGGCCATGATCGTCGGGGGGGCGAAGCCGGTCAGCGTCGTCAGCACCTGGGCGCCGACCGCCTGGCCGGATTCCTTGACCCCCTCCATCTCGCGACTGATCCTGAGCAACCTCTGGACGGGGTCGGTCAGGCCCACCGGCAACGGCGCCCACATCGCGGCGACCTGATTGCCCAGCGCGCCGCGATCGAGGTCGGCGCGGACCGACACGGGGACCATCGCCTTCAGCACCACATCCTCGGTCGCGTGCCCATGGATCCGCATGTACCGTCCCAGCGCACCGGCGACCACGGTCAGCACGACGTCGTTGACGGTTCCTCCGAGCGCGTTCTTGATCGCCTTGAACTCGGCCAGATCGCCATCGACCCAGGTGAACCGGCGGTGCGGCCCGATCCGGACGTTGAACGGGCTGGGCGGCGCGGACTGCAGGCCGGCCCAGGTCATCGCGCCGAGTCCGGCCAAGGCCTCGCCGGCTTTGGCGGCGACCTGTCGCGGGCCCCGCAGAACCGCCCTGACGCCTCTGGCGATCTCGGCGGGCACGGTGGCGCGCTCGAGCAGCGCATCGGCCAGCAGCTGGCTCGGCGCCGGCAGCGGCCGTGGGATCCACTCGTGCTCCGGGGGGGCGACCGGCATCGGAGCCGGCGAGGTATCGAACAGCACGGAGATGATGTCCACGCCCGAGACGCCGTCGACCAGCGCGTGATGGGTCTTGGAGAGCAGCGCGAAGCGATCGTCGGCGAGGCCCTCCACCAGCCACAGCTCCCACAACGGGCGCGAGCGGTCCAGCGCCTGCGAGAACACCCGACCGGCGAGGCGCTTGAGCTCCTCGTCCCCCCCCGGGCGCGGCAGCGCGGTGTGGCGGACGTGGAAGGTCGTGTTGAAGTGGGGGTCGTCGACCCACACCGGGCGTCCCTGGGCCAGCGGCACGAACGCCAGCCGTTGGCGATAGCGCGGAACCAGATGCAGGCGCGACCGTAATTCCTCGACCAGGTCCTCGTAGGCGGGCGCCCGGCCCTGAAACACGACGCACGCGGCCACGTGCATGTGCGCGGCATCGCCCTCGAGGTGCAGGAAGGAGCTGTCGAGGCCCGTCAACCGGTCGGGGTTCGCCACGTCGCGAATTCTTGCAGGGCGGGGGACCGGGTGTCGGCGGTCCTCCGGGGAGGTCGCTCGTGGCGTCCCCGACCGCGCCCCAATGGGCGTGACCCCCGTCACACAACTTTCGGGTTCGACCTGGCAGCCTCACCAAAGTCGATTTCGACCTGCCGAGTCGCCCCTGCCCGGTGCGGGGACGAACGGGGGACCCACTGCTCCGCGAACGATTCCATGCGGACCGGGGCGAATCGGTTGACCGGGCACCGAGCCCGGCTGCGACCGTAGCGACCATCTCTCGAGCCCGTACCTCACGCTCCAGGATGGCCGCGAGCCCGTCAGCTAACCCCGTAGGCGCCCGGTCGAAGATTTAGAAGGAGGCCCTCGAAGATGAGGCCCAGTCGTACGATGCGCAAATGGCGCCCGGTCCACGTGACCGCCGGCGCCTTGATGCTGGCAGTACCGGGCTCGGCGTACGCGCTCGCCGCCAAGCCCACCGATACCCGGGGCGTACCCGCCAACTCCGTCCTGCGGATCGCGCTGGCGCACGATCACGTGACCTACGGCACGGTGGTCTCGGTAACCGGCACCGCCGGTCAAGGCGCGTCTCGCCAACGGGTGGAGCTCGAGCTTCAGCCCGCCGGCGCGTCCAACTGGCGCGTGCTCTCGAGCGCCCCGCTGCGCGGGGACGGGAGCTTCCGGCTGCGCGCGCCGCTGCGCACCTCCGGCCAGGTCCGGGTTGTCCCCGCGGCCACGGCCCCGGTCCGGGCGTCGATCGTCACCTCGACGACGCCAACCACGACACCGAACGGGCCGGCCCCGCGCGGCTCGACCGTGCTCTCCCCGAGCGCCTCGCAGCCGGTGACGGTGGCGGCCAAGCTGCGGGTCCCCAATCGCCCCGTGGGCGTGCTGGGCCGGGCGCCCGCGCACATCCGGGGAACGCTGCTGCCGGCACGCAGCGGACGTCGCGTAACCCTGCTGGGCCGCTCCGGCCGGCGCTGGCACCGGCTGGCCAGCGCCCGGACCGGCCATCGCGGCGGCTTTGACCTGAGGCTGGCGGCCGGTGGCCAGAGCTCTCAGCCGCTGCAGGTGCGGTTCGCGGGGGACCGCTACAACGCCCGGATCGCCACGGGCGCCGGGCGCCTGACGGTGTTCACGGCCGGCGTCGCCTCGTGGTACAGCGACGGCGGCGCGACCGGCTGCGGGTTCCACGCCCAGTACGGCGTGGCCAACAAGAGCCTGCCCTGCGGCACGCACGTCACGTTCCGCTACGGCGGGCGCACCGTGACGGCCACGGTCGACGATCGGGGACCGTTCGTCGGCGGCCGCGAGTGGGACCTCAACCAGAACACCGCGGCGGCGCTGGGCTTCGGCGGCGTCGGCACCGTCTGGGCCTCGTACTGAGGGCGTCAGTCTGGGCCTCGTGACCAGGCCGCCGAGGCCGGCCGGACGGCGCCTCGCGCCGTCTGGCCGGTCGCCTAGCCTCCAGTCGGTGAGCGCCCGCTGCATCGCCCATCTCGACATGGACGCGTTCTATGTCTCGGTGGAACTGCGACGCCGGCCGGAGCTGCGGGGGCAGCCCCTGGTCGTCGCCGGCAGCGGGCCGAGGGCGGTGGTCACCACCGCCTCCTACGAGGCCCGGAAGTTCGGCGTGGGCTCCGCCATGCCCGCGGCCCGCGCGCGGCGGCTGTGTCCGCAGGCGATCGTGCTGCCCCCCGACTTCCCCTACTACCGCGCCGCCTCGAGCGAGGTCATGTCGATCGTCCGCGGGCACGTCGAGACCGTCGAGGTGATCGGGCTGGACGAAGCCTACCTCGAGTTGACCGGCCTGCCGGCTCCGCATTCATCCATGCGCCGGGTCCGGGCCGAGATCGAACGGACCACCGGTCTCGGCTGCTCGGTGGGGATCGGACCGAGCAAGCTCGTGGCCAAGGTGGCCTCCGACGCGGAGAAGCCGCACGGCTTCGTGATCCTCAGCCGCGAGCAGGCCGGCGTCCGGTTCGCCCAGGCGTCGTGCGGACTCGTGCCCGGAATCGGCCCCAAGACGGTCGAGCGCCTGCGGGGGCTGCGGATCACCACGCTGGGCGAGCTAGCCCGAGCCCCGGCGGAGGAGCTCGCCGTCCGCTTCGGGCCGCGGATGGCGGCCGAGCTGCAGCGACGCGCGCGCTTCGAGGACGAGGCGCCGGTGACCCAGGAGCGCAAGGTGGTCTCCGAGTCACGAGAGACGACGTTCGATCGCGACATCGCCGACCCGGCCCGGCTCGAGCCGATCCTCGACGGGCTCGTGCAGCGACTGTGCACGGCGCTCGTCGAGCAGGGCTGCGGCGGGCGCACGATCGGCATCAAGATCCGCCTCGATGACTTCTCCACCCATACCCGCGCACGCACGCTCGCCGGGCCGGTGAGCTCCGCCGACCGGGTCGGCCCGGTCGCGCTCGACCTGCTCCGGCGCTTCGCCCCGCCGCGACCGGTGCGCCTGCTGGGCGTGCGCGTGGCCGGGCTCGAGCGCACCGACGCCGCCGCCGAGCAGCAGCTGACCATGACCCTGAGTCTCTAGCCGGGCCGGGCCGGGCGGGTCGGCGTCGTCGTCTAGTACAGGGCGGAGGCGAGCCGTCGCCGCGACTCGCGGGCCAGGGGATGATCGACGCCGAGCTCGTCCAGGATCCCCACGATCACCCGCCGGACGTCGTCCCGGGCGCCGTCGGCGGACGGGAGCGCGGCCAGCAGCAGATCAAGCGAGCGCTCCTGATCGCCGGCATCGAGGGCGGCGAACGCCTCGGCCAGGTCGAGGTTCTCGGCCTGTCCGCCGGCCGCGGCGGCTCGCTCGAGGCCGATCCGGGCGGTGAGACCGTCGGCGGCGAAGCTGCCCGGGACCCGCGAAAGCACCGACAGAGCGTCGTCGCTCTCGCCGCGGCCGTACAGGATCCGGGCCAGCGGAACGGCGGCGTCGGAACGGCTCGGCGCCAGCTCGACGGCGCGGCGCAGCGACGCCTCGTCACCGGCGGCGACCAGGTCGTCGGCTTCGGAGGGAACCAGCCCGTCGAGGAACCGCTGGACCGTGGCCGGCGGCTGAGCGCCGACGAACTCGGCCACCACGGCTCCGTCCCGGAACGCCTTCACCGCCGGGATGCTCTGGATCCGATACGTGCGCGAGAGCTCAGGATTGGCGTCGGTGTCGACCTTGGCCAGCTCGACCTTTCCGGCGCGCGCGGCCACGCCGCGCTCAATCACCGGACCCAGCTGGCGGCAGGGCCCGCACCACTCGGCCCAGAAATCGACGACGACCGGAACGGTCTTCGAGCGCTCGAGCACCGCCGTCGGGAAAGTTGCCTCGGTTACGTCCATGACCATGATGGTACATAGGCATTGACCGGCGATAACCTCACGCACACGTCAGATTCCGCGATCACCGAAAGCACAATCGAGCGTGCGGGCGTCCGGCTGTCGGCCGAGTCGGCGGGGGAGGGATTCCCCGTCGTCCTGCTCCATGGCCTGACCGCAACGCGCCGCTACGTGGTGATGGGCTCAAAGGCGCTGCAGCGGGGCGGGCACCGGGTCACCGCCTACGACGCGCGGGCACACGGGCGCTCGTCGCCGGCCCCGAGCCCGGACGCCTACACCTACGGCGAGTTAGCCGAGGACCTCGAGGCGGTGCTCGATCAACTCGAGATCGAGCGGGCGGTGCTGGCCGGTGCCTCGATGGGCGCCCACACAGTGCTCTCGTTCGCCCTCCGGGCTCCGGACAGGGTGGCGGGACTAGTGCTCATAACCCCTGCCTATGACGGGGAGGGGGTCGAGAACCCGCAGCGGCTGCAGCGCTGGGACGCGCTGGCCGAGGGGCTGCGCAGCGACGGCGTCGACGGATTCATGGCCGCCTACGGGGAGCCGCGGGTCGGTGCCAACTGGCAGAGCACCGTGCTCAAGGTAGTCCGGCAGCGGCTCTCGGCCCACGAGCACCCGGAGGCGCTGGCCGAGGCGCTGCGAGCGGTGCCGCGCTCCCGGCCGTTCGCCGACGTGGCGGCGCTCTCGGCGATCGCCGCGCCGACGGCCGTGGTGGCCAGCAACGACGACGCCGATCCCGAGCATCCGCAGGCCGTGGGCGAGGCCTACGCCCAGATCATTCCCGGCGCCCGCCTCATCACCGACCCGGCGGGGAGCTCGCCGATCGCCTGGCAGGGCAGCCAGCTCTCGAGGGTGATCGCGGAGATAGCCGAGCAGGCCGTGGCATGAGCCCGCAGCCGGCCGGCTACTCGGGCACCGCGCTGCCGCGCCAGCCGGGCATCAGATGTTGAAGCAGCTCGAGATAACGCTCCAAGCGGGCGGTGACGGCGAAGCGCCCGGCGAGCCCTCATGGCAAGCCACGACCCTGGCCGTCGGCGATGGCCCGTGATCTCGGCGCGACGGTGGATTCAGGCTTAGA
>JALYXK010000394.1 GCA_030947145.1 Actinomycetota bacterium | reverse complement strand
GAACTCGAACACCACCCGGCCGCTGCGCTCCGGCGGCTTGAACGCGAACTCGAGCGTGGCGCCGTCGGCGGCCGAGCGCCCGATCCGCTCGATCTTCGACAACTTCTTGGCCCGCGACTGCGCCTGCCGGGCCCTGGTCCCCGCCCGAAACCGGGTGACGAACCGCTCGAGGCGCTCGATCTCCGCCTGCTGACGCTCGATCGCCCGTCCGAGCGCGAGCTCCCGCGCCGCCTTCTCCTTGCGCCAGGCGTGCCACGGCCCGGCGAAGAACCTGCCGCGTCCGCCCTCGAGCTCGAGCACGGCGGTTCCCACGGCCTCGAGGAACCAGCGATCGTGGGCGACCAGCACAACGGCGGCGTCGAGCCCCACCAGATGCTGCTCGAGCCATTCCAGCGAAGCGATGTCCAGGTGGTTGGTCGGCTCGTCGAGCAGCAGCAGGTCGGGCGCGCCGGCCAGGGCCCGCCCGAGCGAGGCCCGGGTGAGCTCGCCGCCGGAGAAGGTCTGCAGGGAGCGGTCGAGATCGGCGTCGTCGCGGAAGCCCAGACCGTGCAGGGTCGAGAGCGCGCGCTCGCGCCAGGTGTAGCCGCCGGCGTGCTCGAGCCGGGCCTGGGCCTGGGAATACCTGGTCAGCGTCGCGCTGTCGTGGGCTCCTCCAGCCATCGCCGCCTCGAGCGACGCCAGCTCGGACTCGATCGCCACCAGTTCCTTGGCGCCCGACAGCACGTAGTCGCGCAGGCTGAGACCCCGCTCCCGCGGTGGGCGCTGGTCGTGCAGCGAGACCTTCGCCCCCTTGGCGAACACCAGCTCGCCGAAGTCGACCGAGGCCTCGCCGGAGAGCATCCGCAGGAGCGTCGTCTTGCCCGCGCCGTTGCGGCCGGAGAGGGTCATCCGGTCGCGGCGCTCGAGCTTGAACGAGATCCCCCGCAGCAGCGGCTCGCCGACGATGTCCTTCCCGAGGTCTGACCCGATCACCACTGCCATGGCTCCCATGGTGCCAAGCCGCGAGCCCGGGGGTCCGGAACCGGCCACCGGCGGCGTGTCCTAGCATCCCCGCAATGGCCGAATACCCCTTCGTACCCGAACCACCGACCCGGCTCCTGCCGGCCCGAACGGTCCAGATCGCCGGCCGCGGCGAGTTCTTCCTGCGCGACTCCGGCGGCGACGGCCCGGCGGTGATGCTGCTGCACGGTTGGATGGCCAGCGCGGACCTCAACTGGCACGGCGCCTACGACGACCTGGCCGAGGCGGGATACCGCGTGCTGGCCATCGACCACCGCGGTCACGGCCGCGGGCTGCGCCCGCTGGTCCCGTTTCGGCTGGCCGACTGTGCCGGCGACGCTGCGGCCGTCCTGCGCGAGCTCGGGGTCGCGCCGGCCGTGGTCGTCGGCTACTCGATGGGTGGCGCGATCGCTCAGCTGGTCGCCCGCGACCATCCCGACGTGGTCGGCGGACTTGTGCTCAGCGGCACCGCGCAGCACTGGCAGGAGCCGCAGGTCCGCCGCGTGTGGCGCGCGATGGGCGCACTCGGGCTGGCCCTCTCCCTGGCTCCCCGGCCGGTGCTCAAAGCCTCGTTCCGCCGCGCCGGCCTGGTCGAATCGGACCGCACCGCCTGGCTTCGATCCGAGGTCATGCGCCACAGCGCGCGGGACATCGCCGAGGCCGGCCGCGAGCTCGGCCGCTTCGACTCGCGGCCTTGGCTAAAAGACGTGCCGGTGGGCTCGGCGATGGTGCTGACCGCCCGGGACGAAGCCGTCTCGCCCCGCAAGCAACACGAACTCGCCGGGGCCCTCGGGTCGGAGATCTTCGAGGTGCCGATCACCCACCTCCAGATCACCACCGCGGCGCGAAAGTACAACCCCGCGCTGCTCCAAGCCATCGCCGCGGTGAGCGCGGGCGCAGGCGTCAAGACGGCTGGGCGATCCGGTACCCTTTCGGCCTGATGCGCCGCACCCGGATCATGACTGCGCTGCTGGTCTTCGCGATCACCATGCTGACGATCGCGCCCGCCGCGTTCGCGCGGGCAGACGGTGGCCAAGGGGCCTATGGCGAGAGCAACGACAAGGTGATCACCAACGCGATGTTCCTGGTGATCGCCTTCTTCCCGGCCGTGATCGTGGTGCTGACGCTGATCCAGTGGCGCCTGGACAAGCGCAAGCACGCCAAGGTGGATGCCGCCAGCCGCCGCGCGGCCAGCGCGGACTGGCGCGGCGGCTGGTAGCGCCGGTACTCAGCCGGCTTCCAGCAGAATCCCTTCGCGCACACCGCCGCAGCCCACCTCCAGCGGGGCACCGAGCAGCTCGGAGACCGCTTGGAGAATCACCAGCCCCGCGGGCAGCAGCCTGACCCGCTCGGGATCCAGCGCGAACCGGCGGGCGAGGTCGGTCGTGCGCTCGCTAACCAGCAGCGCCAGCGCCCGGCGGAAGCCCTCCTGGTCCAGTCGCGAGCCGGCCAGCCGGCGCAGCGAGGCGGCGCTCCCGCCGACCGCGACCGCCTCGGCCGGGCGTGGCACCCTCACGCCGGCCAGCACCTCGGACACGCGCACCCGGGCCTGCCCGAGCTCCTGCGGCGACGGCGGGTCCGACCGCAGGCAGGCGTCGGCGATCTCGCCCGAGCCGACCGCGAACGAAGCACTCCAGTGGACCTGATCCGGGGCTCTCCCGATGGCGATCTCCGACGAACCACCGCCGACGTCGACGACGCCGAGATCGCCGGCGGGGACATGGCCGAGCGTGCGCGCCGCTCCGACGAAGGCCAGCCGCGCCTCCTCCTGCTCGGACAGGACCTTCACCGCCAGACCGCACGCGTCGGCGATCGCGCCGATCAGCGCCTGCCCGTTGGCCGCCCGGCGTATCGACGCGGTGGCCACCGCGCGTACGTCGAGGGCGCCGAGGTCGCGGGCGCTCTGCAACTGCTCGGCTACGACCTGGACGACCTCGGCCTGCTTCGAGGAGGAGATCGTCCCATCGCTGCGCTGATCCTGGCCGATGCGCGTGAACGAGCGTTCCTGGTGGACCTCGAGCAGCCTCTTACCGTCGCATTCGGCCACCAGCAGCCGGGTGGTGTTGGAGCCGATGTCGATGCAGGCGCGGCGCACGGGCGCGCCTACGGTAACGGCTATCCCGTCGCCCGGGCAGTCGGAAATTCGTCTGTGGCCGAGTCGGAGGACTGCTCGCCTCCCTCCTCGGCGGGCGGCCGCCGGACGCGCGCGGGCGCCAGCACCATCCAGGCGGCCGCGGTCACCGCCAGCGCGCCGCCGCCGGCCACCGCCATCGCCAAGCGGGGCCCGGCCAGCGCCGCGATCGCCCCGCCGATGAGGATCCCGCCGCCCGGCATGGCTTGCAGGACCGACTCGTTGAGACCCATCATCACGCCCATCCATTTGTCCTGCACCTGCTCCTGCAGGGCTGTGCGGGCGGCCACCGCCTCGATGCCGTTACCGCCGCCGGCGATCGCCGACCCGACGATCGCCACGACGATGCCCGGGGCGGCGGCCATGACCAGGAACCCGAGCCCGAGCGCGCCGGCGCCGCCGACGATCAGCGAGCGGGCCGACAGCCGCCGCCACCGCGCGTAGATCGCGTTGCCGATGACCGCCCCCGCCCCCCAAGCCGCCAGCATCGCCCCGTAGCCACTGTCGCTGGTGTGCAGCGAGCGTCTGGCCAGCACGATCTCGACGGGAACCGAGATCGTGAAGAACAGGACGGCGGCGGCCTG
>JALYXK010000391.1 GCA_030947145.1 Actinomycetota bacterium | reverse complement strand
CCCCCCCCGCGGCCGGACCCGCCGAGATCGTCGACGATTCGTGCGCGATCAGTTACCGGCCGGGCGACCCGGCGGCGGCGGCCGGCGCGCTGCTGAAGCTGCTCGCGGATCCCGAGCTCGCCGCCGCGATGGGGCGCCATGGCCGCGAGCGGGCGCGCTCACACTTCAGCTTGGAAGCCAGCCGCGCCCGGTTCAGGCGGGCCCTGCACGAGCTCGGGCCCCGGCGGCCCGGGGGCTCGCTGGCGCCGGATCGGCTGGCGCTGATCACCGTCACGCACAACTCGGCCGGCGAGCTCGCCTCGCTGCTGGCCTCGGTCGATCGCCACCTCCCGGGTGGCCACGTGGTGGTGGTCGACTCCGCCTCCGGCGACGGCACGGTGAAGCTCGCCCGCGACTGGCCCGGGCCGCGGCCCCCGACCGTGATCGCCCTGGGCGAGAACGCGGGCTTCGGAAGCGCCTGCAACCTGGGTATCGCCGCGGCGGGGGAGCCGGTGGCGGTGCTGCTCAACCCGGACATCGAGCTGCTCGACGACTCGCTGCTGCGGCTGGCCGAGGAGGCGCTGCGCCGGGATCGTCCCGAGCGCCTGCTGGCCCCGCTGGTGCTCTCGCCGGACGGCACCCGCCAAAACTCCGCCCATCCCCGGCCGACGTCACCGGCCGCCTTCGCGTTCGCGCTGATCCCGCCCGCCGCGTTGCCGGCGGGTGCCGGGTCGCACCTGGCGCCCTGGCGCTCCCGCCGGCCGCGGCGCGTGGGCTGGGCGGTGGGCTGCGCCGTGCTGGCGCGGACGGAGACCCTCCGGCGGCTCGGGCCCTTCGACGAGGGCATCTTCCTGTTCGGCGAGGACCTCGACCTCGGCCTGCGCGCCACGCAGGCCGGCGTGGCGACGTGGTTCTGGCCCGAGGCCCGCGTGCTCCACTACGGCGCCCACGCCACGGCCCCCGCGTTCGGCGGCGAGCCGTTCGACCTGCTGGCCCGGGCCCGCCACGACGTGGTCGTGCGGCGCCTGGGCCCCCGCCGGGCCCGGCTGGACGATCTCGCCCAGGCCGTGACGTTCGGATCCCGGATCGTCCTCAAGCGGGCCCTCGGGCGGGCGACCGAACGCGAACGTCGTCAACTGCAGGCGGTCCGCCGCCTCGGCGGTTAGCCCGATCCCGGAGATTTGGCCCCGAAAATCTCCCCAGCGAGTTCGCGCCGGCGAGCTCGCCGCACAGCCGAACCGGCCCGCCCACCGGGGCCGAGAGCGCGCGCGCCGCGCTGGCCACGGCCGCCGTGCCGGAGTTCGGGGCGCCGTCGGCCGAGGCCACGCCGTACCACTGATCGGCCGAAGCCGGGTTGCCCTGGCCGGTCGTCCAGGCGTAGAAGACCACCATCCGTACCCCGCAATCGGAGCGCAGCAGCTGCCCGGCCACGGCCCCGATGAACGGTCCCCGCTCGGCCGTGGTGGCGTACGTCCGGCCGCCCGCAGGCTGGGTAGCCCACCCGTACTCGGTGACGTACAGGGGCACCTCGCCGGCCCCCAGATCGCGCAACTGCAGGCGATAGCCGCGGACGCGGTCGAGCACCTGCGCGGGGTCGCGCCCGTAGGGGTGCACGGCAACCCCGTCCACCTGGCCCCGGAGCTCGGGACGCCGGAGCAGCTGCGCCAGGAACGCGCTGCCGCTGCCGTCGGCCAGCCCGCCGACCAGCACCGGCACGCCGGGGTCGACGCGGTGGATCGCCGCCCGCGCCGCCAGATACAGCCGGGCGTAGGCGGCCGCGTCGGGCGCGGGGCGCCAGAACGCCGGAGAATTTTCCTCGTTCCAGATCTCATAGGCGGCGATCTGCCCGCGATAGCGCCCGGCCACGGCCGCGGCGTAGGCGGCGTAGTCAGACGGTGTTCTCGGAGCTCCGTGGAGCTCGTCCGGAGTCGCTGACGCCCAGCCCGGAGCGTAGGCCAGCAGGGCGATCCAGCGGAAGCCGTGCGCGGCTAGGCGGCCGGCGACCAAATCGTCGTAGCGCCAGTCGTAGCGGTGAGAGGCGCCGTGGGGCGGGCGCGGCTCGGTGAACTCCCACAACGGGGCGGCTCGCGCCAGTCCCAGGCCGTCCGTCGCGGCGCCGGCCAGCTGTCGATCGACGTAGCGGGCGTCGGCGCTGCGGCCGAGAAAGAGCTGATCCACATCGGCCCCGAAAGCCGCCGCCCGCGCTGACCCGGCGGGAGCGGGCTCGGTCGTGACGCTCGGCCTGCTCCCGAGCGCCGGGATGGGACGACTCGAGCCTCCGCAGCCCGTCAGAGCCAGGGCGAGCGCCGCCAGGGTGCTCAGCGCTGGCGATAACCGCGCCCCCGGAGCGCTGTGCCCGGTCAGCCCGCGGTCCGAGCGCACAGGGTCACTCCATGCCGCAGGCTGGGCGGAAGGACGGACCCGAAGCCGCGGTACAGTCGAGCGGCCGCGCTCGTCCCGCCGAAGTGATTGTCGACCTGCAGCGATTGCAGAACCAGGCCGGCCGCCGCGACCTCCGCGCGCAGCTCGGCCAGCGTGTACTCGTGAAAATGGCCGGGGTTCTGGCGGCAGGCGCGCGGCGGCGCTACGGGGCTGCGGCCCGTCAGCAGGCGCAGCCGCTTGTGCAGGGCCGCCCCATTGGGCGTCTGGACGACGACGAACCCGGGGGGGCGCAGCCACTCGGCCACCCAACCCAGCACGATGGACAGCGACGTGTACAGGTGCTCGACGACCTCGGCCAGCACCACCACGTCATACCGCTGCTCGGTCGGCGGACGGCGCGCGAGGAAGGGCACGTCGTTGAGGTCGAACTCGATGTGCTGCTCGGGCGGGTTCGGGACCATCGCCGGATGGGCGAACCCGAGCGTGTCGATCACGGCGCCGGGGTGAGCCGCCCGCAGCAACGCGGTCTGGACGTTGGGACCGATGTCGAGGATCTGCAGGCGGTCCCGCGGATGCGCGCCGGTCGCCAATTCCGCGACGGTCGACAGGAGCCGGGCGTAGCGCACGGAGTGATAGTCGACGTAGGCCAGGGCTTCCGTGTCCAGCACCCGCGCGCGGGTGGGCTCGGCCGCCTGCCAGCGGGCGAATTCGGCCCGGACGTCGGCCGGCTCCCACCTCCGTGCCGTGACCGCACCGGCGAGCGCCGTCTCCGACGAGACTGGCCGGCCGGCGCCCGCCATCAGTGCAGGCAGATCGTCGCCCGGCTGCCCTTCTGGCGGCAGCCTTCGAGCCCGAGGGCGCCGTGGCGGAACACGCCGAGCGCGGGCTTGGCGAAGAACTGGCCCGAGCTGAACCGCTCGAGGCCGGAGAAATCGAACGCCAGCCCGTTCTGGTCCTCGATGCCCGCCCAGGTGTAGTAGTCGAAGCCCATCAGGCCGAGCTTGACCCGGTTCTTGCCCAGCAAGGGCAGGACCTTGGCCAGCTTGCTGGCCTGGCCGGCCTGGGTGGTGACGAAGTCAAAGCCGGTGTTGTGAACCGTCTGGCCCTGGGAGGACGGCCAGCTGATCTCGTCGGCCAGGAGCGGCTTGTGGGTGTCCCCGTTGGCGTTCATCACGGCGCGGACCTTCTGCAGGATCGTGATCACGCCCGGCGGATTCTTCGTATAGGGATGGGCGGCGACGACGTCGAACAGCGCGCGGGCGCCCTTGATCTTGTAGATGCGAGCCAGCTGCGTCCAGGAGAAGTTGGGCATCCCGGCCAGCACGACCTTGGCCCCTGGATCGACGCGCTTGATCGCATTGTGCGCGGCACGCACTAGCGCGACGTAGGCCGACTGAAACGGCTGCTTGAACCAGAAGCGAAAAATGTTCGGCTCGTTCCAGATCTCCCACATCCGCACCGCGACCTTGGGTCGGTGGCTGGCCCAGAAGCTCCCCTTGGGACCGTAGCGTCGGACCAGGGCGCCCACGAAGGTGCCGTACGGGCCGCTCCGCTTGGGGATCGAGATCGCGTCTTTGGGATGCGAGGTGGCATCCCAGTTCGGGGCGAAGATCACCGTCGGCAGCACCGTCAGACCCCGCTGCGCGGCGAGACCGACGATCTGGTCGATCTGCGCGAACCGGGTCGGGATTCCGCCGACGTTCGTGAACTGCGACTTCTGGGCCGCCGGAACCTGGCTGGAGCGCTGGTAGGGCTGCGCCCAGGACCAGTCGAACACGACCCGGATGTTCTGCACACCGCTGGCCACCATCGCATCGAGTTGGCTGGGCAGGTCGACGCCGGATGCGGTCACCGGGTACAGCGGACCATCGACGTCGGCGCCGACGAACCCCTGGGGCACGCGGCCCGCGGCGAGCGCAGACGAGGTTGCCGACAGCGTCAGCGCGCACAGGAACGCGCCGAGCAGCAGCGCGACCAGCGGGCGGCGGCTGAGCATCGGCGCGAGTCTAGCGTCGAGGCCCGGCACTCCGCGGCGCTTACCGATTCCTGAGCAGCGGAGTGATCGCGCCGTCGGTGAGGACCGCGGTGCGCTCCCAGGAGAAGCTTCGGGCGCGCGCGAGCCCCCGCGCGATCAGCCTCGCGCGCTCGGTCTCATCGCCCGCCGCGGCGAGCAGCGCCCCCGTGAGCCGCCGTGGATCGCCGGCATCGAACATCAGGGCCGCCTCCCCGCAGGTCTCGGGTAGGGCTCCGGCCGCGGCCGCCACGACGGGCACTCCGGAGGCCATCGCCTCCAGGCAGGGCAGGCCGAACCCCTCGTAGTCGGAGGCCATGACCAGGGCTCGGGCGCCGGCGTAGAGCGCCGGGAGATCGGCCTCCTCGACGTAACCGAGGCGTCGCAGGCTGGTCTGCGGGCCGCGCAGGTATCCGCGGTCGGAGCCCGCGAGCACGAGCTCGATCCCGCGCTCGGCCAGCGCCCGCGCCGCCGGCGCCAGCAGGTCGAGGCGCTTGCGGGCCGAGGCGGTGCCCACGGCCAGCACGTAGGGCCGCTCGAGGGCCAGCTTGCCCCGCACCCGCTCGGCCCCGGCCCGGGCCTCCGGAGCGCCGAAGCGCTCGTCGACCCCGCCCGGGACGACCGCCACCCGCTCCGGGCGCGCGCCCAGCAACTCGACCAGCTCGCCGCGCGAGAACTCCGACACGGTGATCACCAGCCGCGCCCGGCGGGCCAACACCGGCAGCATTCGGCTCTGGTAGGTGACGTAGCGGGCCGAGTACGCCTCGGGATGGCGCAGCGCGGCGGCATCGTGAATCACCACCACGTTGCGGCGAGAAGCCACCGGGGCCAGATTCGCCGGCGAGTAGATCAGCCCGCAGCCGGCGGCGCGGAGCGGGAGCACCGCCTGTTCCCAGGCATGACCCGCGCGATGGGCCATCCCGCGCGGCGGGCGCAACACCAGGTACCGATCGGGCCGGAGCGCCGGCAGTCGCGCGGCCAGCTCGCGGGCGTAGCGCTCGACGCCGCCGATCTCGGCCCGCACGGCGGCACGGGCGTTGATGGCCACGAGCCCCCCGGCCCGGGCGGCGACCGGCCCGGCTAGCGGTCCGAGCAGCGGATCCGGCGCCTGGTCACCAGCCCGATGCCGATCAGGCCCGCCCCGATCGCCGCGGCTAACCCGGCGTCCAAGCCGGTCCGCGGAAGCGTGCCCGAGGAGGCGGAGGCCGTCCCGGCGGTGGTCGCGCTGGTCGCGCTGGTGGTGCCCGCCGCCGTGCTCGACGCCGTGCTCGACGTCGGAGAGGACGAGGACAGCGACGTGGTCGAGGTCCCGCTCGAGCTGCTCGCCGTCGGAGTCGGGGCCGGGGCCGGCGAGCTGCCCGTCGACGTGTGCGAGCTGCCGGATCCGTTCTGGCTGCCCTGCCCGGCGAGCGGATCGGTGTACTGGTTGTCCCCGGCGGAGGTGGCGATCGCCGCCGCGGGAACGGGCAGGAGCACCGCAGCGAGCGCCACCAGCCAGGTCAGCTTGACGCGCCAAGAACGCACGCCGCGAGTATGGCAGCAATCAGCCGGCTTGACCCCCGCCGCCACCGAGTGGTCGGGCAGCGCGCGTCTGCCCCGCGGGCCTCGCACGGCGTTGAAGCGGAGTTCGGCAAACGGCCCCTTTGCAGGATTTATTGCAACCCCAGGAGCAGAGCAGGCGATCCCGACGGGTCGTGTTAGGGTGCTCCGCGCCCCGTCGTGAGAGCCGATCCAGGACGCCGGCGGCGCTGGTGTCGAACGCCGCCGCCGCGGACTTTCGTCGTCCTGGACCCCGCCCCATGCCCCAACGTCGAAAGCTGATCCTCCGTTCACTCACCGCCCTCGCGGCGCTCGCCGCCGTGCTCGCCTCCAATCTGGTTTCGAGCTCGGCGGGCGACCTGCAGAGCCAGATCGACGCCAGCCGGGGCGCGGCGGCTTCACTGAAGACCCAGATCGCCAATGAGTCGGGCCGGATTGACCGGACCGCCGGCGGCCTCGCCGCCGCGCGGCGGCGGCTGGCCACGGTGCAGTCCGAGCTCGACACGCGCGTCTCCGCCCTGCGCAGCGTCCAGTCCGGCCTGCTGGCGGCGCGAACGCACCTCGTCGAGCTGGAGAACCGGCTGCGACTCGCCTCGAGCGCCCTGGCGGCAAATCTGCTGGCCAAGTACGAGGGCAACCAGCCCGACCTGATGACGGTGATTCTCGATGCCCGGGGATTCTCGGATCTGCTCGAGAAGGTCAGCTTCTTGAACAAGATCGGGCACCAGGACGCGCAGATCACGGCTTACACCAAGACCGCCCGGGCGGAGGTCTCGCGCCAGGCCAGTCAGCTCGCGACGCTGGAGCAGCGCGACCGCCGGCTCACCGACGAGGTACTGGCTCAGCGCAACCAGGTCGCGGCGATCCAGGGCGCTCTGCTCAAGCAGCAAATCGCTCAGCTCGGCACCCGCAGTGCCGACGCCGCCAAGCTGCACGATCTGAATTCCCGGTTGGGCACGCTCGAGGCCAAGGCGGCGGCGCAGGCGGCGAAGGCCCGGGCGGCGGCGATGGCCGTAAACCGCTCGGCCGGCGGGATCGCCGTCGACACCGGCGGCATGGTTCAGGCCCCGCCGGGCGCTCCGGCCGCGGTGGCACAGGTGATCGCCGCCGGCAACGCGATCGCCGGCCTGCCCTACATCTGGGGTGGCGGCCACGGCTCCTTCCAGGCCGCCGGTTATGACTGCTCGGGCTCGATCAGCTACGCGCTCGCCGCCGCCGGCCTGCTCAGCTCGCCCTTGGACTCAACCGGCTTCGAGAGCTGGGGGGCGCCCGGACCCGGCCGTTGGATCACCGTCTACGCCAACGCCGGGCACGCCTGGATGGAGGTCGCGGGCTGGCGCTTTGACACCGTCGCCCTGTCCAGCGGCACCCGCTGGTCACGGGGCGGCGGCGAGTTCTCCGGGTTCGTGGTCAGACACCCGCCGGGACTCTAGGTCCGCGGCGCACGGCGAGCGGGGGCTCACCCGCCGGGGCGTTGGATCCGGGGCGCGCCCCGACCGGAGGCCTACCGCTTCTGCGGCCGACGCTGCGGTTTCCCGCGCCCGACATGCGGGTGACCAGGAGGAGCAGCGCCGGGATCGCCACCATCGCCACCATGGCCAGGAACCAGACCTGACCGGCGTCGGTGCCTTCGCCCAGCGAGTGCCCGAGTCCGGCCAGCCAGGCCAGCGCCGTGAAGCGGTGCAGCTTGCGCCAGCGCTGGGAGCCGATCGCGCGGCGGGCGTAGTAGGAGAGCCCGAGCAGGATCAGGGCCCACCCGGCCACGATGCCGAGCGTCGTCCAACCTGTCTTGTAACCGCTGACGAATGGGATCGCGATGTCCGCGACGGACGGGTGCAGGAACTTATCGCCGAGCAGCGCCACGGCGTGGACGACGATCGCGGCCATCACCGACAGCGAGAGGACCTCGTGCGTGACCCGCAGGTCCACGCCGCGCTGCTTGAGCAGCTTGGTGCTCGTCAGCAGCCCGAGCGAGACGGCGAGGCTGGCCAGGATCAGCGCCGCGAACCCGGCCGCCCGGCTCGTGACCCAGAACAGGTGAGGAGTCAGGTTCGTGTGCATGCCGAGAGCTTCGATCTCCCCCGCCAGAGCAGCGTAGGCGGCAGCTAAGAGCTTCATCTGAACATAATCCGCAAATGAGCGACCCGGCACCCCCGCCCGCGCCTGAGCCGAGCGAGGCCTGGCTCGAGGTGGTCGACGATCGCCTCGGCCGCGACGGGACGCCGGCGCGCCGCGACGTGACGGCGGTGCGCCGGCTCACGCGAGCCCGGCGAGGCCGCCTGCTCGAGTTGCTGTCGGTGCTCGCCCGCCGAGGTCGCGATCCCGGCGGGGAGCTTGATCCCGACGTCGTCTCGCTGCTGGAGTTGATCGGCCTCGACGCGAGCCAGCGCGTGGACTCGGCTCGGGAGTTCGCCGCGATGGTCGACCGAGGCGAGGCGGCCGGACTGGACCGCAGCGCCCTACCCCACGTTCTGCAGGCCTACGTCCGTGCCGTCAGCCGGATCGTGGCCGTCGAGGCCGGCGTGGCCCTGGAGGCCTTGCGCGGCGTCGAGGCGGATCGGCGTGCCGAGGTCATCGGCAGGATGATCGACGCGCTCCTGCCGGCCAGCCTGCGCGGCTTCGACCTGCTGCACCGGGCGATGCTGCAGGACGCGCTGCTCGAGGCGTCCGACGTTGTGACCGCCACCGCGTCGGACTTCGAGAACATGGCGGTGGGCATGGTGGATCTGGTGCGATCCACCGACTACCTGTCCCGGGCCAGCGCCGAGGATCTCGAAAAGCTCGTCGACGCGATCTTCGCGGCGGGTCAGGCGGCGACATCCGAGCGCGCCGCGCACATCGTCAAATATGTCGGCGACGGCGTGTTCATCGCCGCCAACGACGTGGGCAGCGTGGCCGACGCCGCGCTCGACGCGATCGAGCGCCTGGAAGCGGTCCTACCGCTGCGAGCTCGGGGCGGCGTGAGCTACGGCTTCGTCGTGCAGCGGGCGGGCGACGTGTTCGGCCTGCCGGTCAACCTGGCGCAGGCATTGACCAAGGCCGCCCGACCGGGAAAGGTCCTGCTCAGCGCCGAGGCGGCGGCGCTGATCGGATCCCAGCGGCGCGGACGCCTACGCCCGTGCCACCTGCCCCACCCCGCGCTCGAGGAGCAGCGCGTGGCCACGCTGCGCCCGGCGGCTGAGCCGTAGCACGAACCTGTTTCGCTTGACCGTATGGATACACACACGAAGCTCAACCTGGACAGCGCCGAGGACGACTCGGAGATGCAGGCCGGATGGTGGACGGACTGAGGACTCCGGCGCGGCGCGTCAGTGCGCGAGCGCGATGACGATCAGGATGATCACCACGAGCAGCAGCCCACCGGCAGCCACGCTGAGCGGCCGTTGCTTCCACCAGAACTCGGGCTTGGCCCGGTCGCGGGTGTAGCGGCCCTCCGGCGGCGTCCCGACCCAGTCGTCATCGTCGTCGTATCCACTCACACCCCGAGCCTACCCCGAACCACAGCCTGGACATCGCCCCGTTCCCGCGGGAGACTACGTTCGTGCTCGCCGCCGGGAAATCGCGCAGGGAGATCGCTCGCACGCTCAACGCCGCA
>JALYXK010000389.1 GCA_030947145.1 Actinomycetota bacterium | reverse complement strand
ATGCGGATCAGTTCGTGCTCGTGGTCGAGCCGACCTGGCAGTCGATGCTCACCGCGCGCCGGATCAAGCGCATCGCGACGACGGCGAGGCCTGGCGTCGCCGTGTCGCTCGTGGTCAACAAGGTAGCGACGCAAGCCGATGCCGCTCGCGTGGCGAGTTATCTCGCGCTCCCGGTCCTCGGGGCGGTACCGGTCGACGAGGGCGTGCGCGCCGCGGAGCTAGCGGGCGTCGCCCTGATTGACTTCGCGCCGGACGGGCCCGCGGTACACGCCTTCGAAGAGTTGACCGATCGACTCGACGGGGATAGGCTCAACTGATGAAGATCCTTGTAGCTGGAAAGGGCGGCGTCGGCAAGACCACGGTGAGCGCCACCGTGGCGCGCGCATTCGCTCGCGCAGGTCGCAAGGTCATTGCGCTGGACGCCGACAGTAATCCGATGCTCGGGGTGTCGCTTGGCGTGGGCCCCGAGGAGAGCGACGTCATCCTGGACGTCTATGCGGGTCTGGCGACCGGCGAGACCGAGCACGAGCGCTCGACCGAGGGCTTCGTCAAGCGGTTCGGTCTCGATGCCCCCGACGGCGTGCGACTCGTCGTCGCCTCGCGGGTCGACACGCCGAACCCGGGCTGTCGCTGCTGCGGCGTCTCCCCGCATAGCCTGCTCGGGGAGCTCGAGCAGAATGAGGGCATCGTGATCTGCGACCTCGAGGCCGGTGTGGGCACGCTCATGCGCCTGGAGAACGGCCAAGCCGACGTCGTGGTGGTTGTCGCCCAGCCCACCGCCAAGTCGGTCGAGGTGGCGCGCCGGGTCGTCGAGATAGCGGCCAACCGCGAGGTGCGGATCATCCTCGTCGCCAACCGAGTCCGCGACGATGCCGACCTTGCGGCCATCACCTCCGTCGTGGGCGAGGAACACGAGCTCGTCGTCGTGCCCGACGAACCGGTGATCGCCAAGGCCGACCGTGAGGGGATCGCCGCGATCGACATCGACCCGGACGCTCCGGGCGTCCGCGCTCTCGTCGATCTCGCCGACCGCATCGGCGCCGTCGCCGCTACCGCCTGACTCGCCCGACGGGGCCGAGCGCCACGGCGAGACCGAGGAGTAGCGCCGCGAGTCCGCCGTAGCGCAGGACGTCGCGCACCGGTTCGCCGAGCCCGGCGGGGCTCGAGAACACGGCGCGGGCAAAGGTGATGTCCTGCTTACCCGAAAGGACGGTACCGGCGCGGGTATCGGTCCATGCCGCCAGCGCCTGCGAAGCGGTGGAATCTATGGCGAGGCCGCTACCGAGATCGGGCAGTCCGCGGTCGCTGCCGGATCCGACCCGCGAGTTGAAGGCCCGGTCGCTGAGCACCACGTGGGGTGAGAAGGTCCGACCGTCGTCGAAGGACGATTGCAGGGAGACCACGGAGAGCTTGTTGTGGGGGTCGGCGCGGCGGTCGTAGTAGACGGCGTCAAGGCGTCCGTTGGGCGCCGCCGCGAGTGCCGGCAGGTACTGCGCGGTGTGGTCGTGGACGGTGGTGTCGTTGACGCGAACGGGCCGAGACCAGGCGCCGGCACCAGGGGCCAGCGACGACACGTAGACGTCGGGGTCGCCGAGCCGCCCGTCCTCGAAGGCCGCGTAGATCCGCCCGCTGCGACGGTCGACGGCGAGCGAAGGGAAGGGGGCCAGGAACACGATGAACCTCCGCGTCGGCACGATCGAGTGATCGACGACCGACTCGCTCCAGGTCGCGCCGCCGTCGCCGGAGCGGCCCAGGACGAGCGAGAAGTGGCCGCCGTAGGGCGGGCCCCCGAAGCCCCCGCCGGCGCCCTCGTAGTCGAGCGCATCGCCCCCGAGATCGAGGTAGAGCACGTAGAGCACGCCGTGGGCCCCGACGACGGGCACGGGCGAGACCACGCGCTGGCGGGCCGGGCTGCTCACGCGGACGGGCGGGCTCCAATGAAGCCCACCGTCGTCAGAGCGGGCGACCTCGATCGGATTGCCCGGGGTCGTGTAGCGATAGAGGCCGGTGTCAGACGCCTGCAGCCAGGTCAGGTAGAGGCGCCGCGGCTGCGCCGGGTCGCTCGCGAGGCGGACCTGAAAGGCGAGCGGCCCCAAGACACGGTGCGGCGCCGACAGCGTCCGGCCGCCGTCAGTGGAATGCACCATCCACACCGCATGGGGAACGTTCCCCGAGCCCTTCAGGGTGACATAGGACATGTACAGGATGCCGTCGCTGGCGAACATCACGTCAGGCGCGTAGCACTTGGGCTCCTCGCCCGCGGCGATCGGGACCCGGACCGCCGACCACGTCCGCCCGGCATCGCGTGAGACGTCGAGCGCGCACGAGTACCGGGGGGTGTCGACCCGGTTGGCCACCGCGAGAACCGCCGGATTGACGGGATCCCGGGCGAGGGAGGGGGAATTGTTGGCGTCGATGTCGCCGAGGTCGCGAGCGCCCGGGTTCACGGGCACGTTGGCGCTCACGCTCCGCACCGCCGGGCGACCGTGAAAGGCGGTCGAGGCGAGCACGCCGCCCACCCCGATGAGGGCCAGCGCGCCGCCGATGTAGCGCGCCGGCCCGGTGCTCCTGTGGCTGAGGAGGTGCCTCAGCTAGTGGGCCTCGACCATGAACAGGTGCGTCGCCGAGCCACCAATGAGACCCCTGGCGGTCCGATCGACCGCCCCCCTTCCGCCACGTGCGACGAGCTCGAGTCCACCGATTCGCCCGACCGGGGCACCCAGCAGCGCGGTCTCCATGGGATTCGTGCCGTCGGTGACGTAGGCAACATTGTCGGGGACCCCGCGCAGGACCGACGGCTTGAGCAGAGCGCTCGACGTGGTGTAGACATCGCTGCCTCCGATCCGCTGAGGTGCGGGCAGTTGTCCGACCACCGCAGCGCTCACCACGCTGGTGTCGCCGATCACGAACGTGCGGGTGATGCCGAGCGCCTTGAGCGCAGCGGTGGTCTCGGCGGGCAGCGTGTCGCGGGTGACGTAGAGGATTGGTATGCGCCGCGCCGCCGCCAGGACTGCCGCGGCGACCGCGGTGCGGCTGTTCGGGTTGGCAATGATCGCGCCGTCGAACGCCGGATAGGCGATGGCCGCCTGGTTGGCCGTCCGACGGTCCGCGGCCTGAGCGATCAGACGCGCGGTATCCGCCGGGTTCGCCCCGGCCAGGCGCGTGATCGAGGCTTGGGGAACGCCCGCGGCGGCAAGCTCGCTGATGACGCTCGGCGACAGCTGGGCTTCGCTGCCCACCACGTAGGCACCGGCCGGCTGGAGCCGCGTGACCTCGGCGCTGACCGCGGGCGACAAGCCCGAGCCGTCTGACAGCAACACGGTCGCGAGATTGGCCCGAGCCAGGAAACCGGCGGCCAGCGCCCCGGCGACGTCGTTCTGGTTGACGATCACGACACTCGTGATCTCGCGCGTGGCGAACGTGCTCGCGAGCACCGCCTCGGACCCCGCCGGATAGGCGACCCGCGAGAGGGCGACCGACATATCGACAGGGTTGGATGGGACGGAGATCGAACGAATGGGAATCGGGCCGCTGGCGCCCACTGTGACCTTGCTCAGGTAGATGTCCTGGTTGTCGCTCTGGAAGTTGCCCCTCCGCGAGTCCATCCAGCCGATTAGCAGCTGGTTGCCACCGAGAGCCACCGACTGCGGCCCGTAGGCCCAGTAGGTGCCGAACCGGTAGTCGTAGCCGACGTCGTTGTTCGACGAGCGCTCGCTGATGCGGTAGTTACGCGAGAACGTCGCTCCGTGATCGGTCGAATACGCGTAATAGGTGTCCCCGAGGCGCGCCTCCTGGCAGATCACGTGCGTGTTGGTGCACGCGTGGTACCAGTTACGACGGTCCTGCCAGACGATGTCGACGCGACCCTCGGGCGCCACCACGACCGAAGGGTGGCGTGTCTGGTCGATCTGGTAGGTGAGCGGCGCGGGGTGGTTGATCTGGACTGGAGTCGACCAGGTCGCGCCGCCGTCCAGCGAGCGCACCAGATGGACGCTCGATGATGGGTTGATGAAGTGGTCGGCGATTTGCCCGATTCCGGTTTGCGGCACCGGCGGCGAACCCTGTCCGTAGACGACGTAGAGATCGTTGTGCGCCGAGTCGATGGCCATGCGGGGAAAGCTGCAGCAGGCAAACGAAGCGCCCACCCCAAATGGCGGCGCTGGTGGGCCGGCGTAGGTGTATCCCTGCACCGCGGCGATCCGCTGACGGGTCCAGGTCTGACCGTGGTCGTGGGACTTGGACATCACCAGGAAGCCATTGGTCGACAGCGATCCCGGTACGTTGCCGGGCAGCTGCTCGCGCCAGGTGACGTAGACGGTGCCGTCATTACCCACGACGGGCTGGGATTGCTCGATCGCATTGTCCGCGGCAGCGTTGACGTCCACGATCGGGGTGAAGGTATGTCCGCCGTTCGTGGAAGTCGACACGCCGACGGTCGCCTGCTGTGTGGCGTTTGGAGCGACACCCGTCGTGGTCGTCGACGCGGCGGCGACATAGACGACGTCCTGATGTGGCCCCCCACGACGCGCCGGGTCAACTCCTACCGTCGGCAGAACGTAGTCAGGTCCCGCGTTCTGAGTCGCTCCACCCTGGGCCAGGAGCTGGGCGGTCCCGAAGGTCCGTCCGCCGTCGCCCGATACGACGACGAACAATGACTTCGCCGCCTCGCCACCGCCCGGCAGGGGCGCTGCCGACACGAACGTCGCATAGACGTTCTGCCCGCTACCGAAGACGATCCCGGCCTGCATCGCTGCGGCCAGGTGATGCCCGACGGTGCAGGGAAGCCCGGAGTTGAAGCCGGGGGGGACTTGGAAGTGACCGCCCCGCCACGTTGTGCCGCCGTTGAAGCTGACGTTGTACTCGCATTGGCCGGTTTCCCAATCCGCGTTCATCTCGACGATGTGACTCGGATTACGCGGGTCGACCGTCAGGCCTACCGCGTCCTTGCCGCGACCAGGCTGCGGGTCGGTACCGAGCTTGTAGTTCGGGCCAACGGCGATGCGAGCCTGAGCCATCGGCACGCCGAATAGCGAGCAGATTCCAAGCGCCGCGAGCAGCGCGATGTAGATGCTGCGGATGCGGACTGCGGGCGCACGCTCATTCATTCGACCGGGGAACCTCTCTCACGATTAGTACGGAAGGGACGATTCAAGCCGGCACCGGGCGGCCGGCTACGAACACCTGACGTCGATCAGTTGGCTCTGAGTGGGTGCTTAGACGGCGGGTGCGCCGCGAAGTCCGCGTCGGCGATCATCGAGGAGAACCAGGATGCCTCCGGCGAGCAGCGCGGCCGAGACGAAGGCCACGAGTGCGCCACTCCCCGTCGCGGTACCGGGCAGTGCCGGGCTTGCGCTCGTCGAGTTGGGGCCGGCACCGGGACCAGTCCCGGTGGCGGGCCATAGCGCCGCGGCAGCCCGCCTGGTGTTCGAGGACGGATTACCGATGCGAATCACCGCGCGTCCCGGCGTCCCGGCGACTGAAGCGCCACTCGCAGTGGTCTGCGTGGCATCGACCAGGTAGTAGCCGGCCCGAACCCCGGGAACGGTGAACGTCGAATGAATCGTGCCATTGGTGTCGGGACGTCCGCTCCAAAGCACGCCGCCATTGCGGCTGTTGAAGCGCAGCACGACCATGGAAGCCGTCGCAGAAGTGCTGTAGTTGCCGCCGATCGCCGAGATACTCGCGCCCGAGGAAACCGAGCTGTGATCGAGGTGCAGGGTGGCGAGAACCCCGCACGCGTAGGCGAGTGAAGCGAACGCGAGCGGGACCGCCGCTCCCGCGAGAACAAGCATGACCCCTAGCTTTCGGCGCAAATTTCTCACTGTCTTCCCTCTTCTTCGATGGACTCCGCGAAACATTATATACCTACGCGTGCCGCTTATAGGTGTTCTAGGCCACTAGGCTGGTTTTTCAGAAGACGGAGCGACGAAGGAGTCGAACCTTCCCACCGTGGGGCTACCACGGCTCGCCGGCTTTGAAGGCCAGTCGGGGCACCGGCCCCTGCCGCTCCATGGGACGGACGTTCGGTGATTAT
>JALYXK010000372.1 GCA_030947145.1 Actinomycetota bacterium | reverse complement strand
ACAAGACGGTGCAGGCGGCCCGCGAGGCGCTGGAGGATCCCTCGGCCCTGCCCGACCTGTGGCCCCTGGCGGTAAGCGCCGGCTGGCCCGGCCTCCTGATCGGCGAGGAGCATGGCGGCGCCTGCCTCGGGGCATTCGACGCGCTGCTGGTGGCCGAGGAATGCGGCCGGGTGCTGGCCGGCGTGCCGCTGCTGGGGCTGCTCCCGGCGACGGCCATCCTCGACGCGGCCGGCGACGAGTCGCTGACGGCGATCGCCGCCGGCGAGCACCGGCCCGCCTACGTGCCAACGCGGCCGCCGAGCGAGCTCGAGCCGGCCTGGACGGTCCAGCAGCATTCGGGCTTCGCCCGCGCCGACGCGCCCCAGGCCAGCGTCGAGGGAGATGAGGTCGGGTTCGATGGGGAAATCGCGTTCGTGCCGGATGTTCCCGGGGCCGGGCTGCTGGTCGCGGTCGGCCTCGACGCCGACGGCGAGCCCGTGGCCGGCGCGTTTGCCGCCGACGCCGAAGGCGTCCAGGTCGAGACGACGATGCGCTACGACGCGACCCGCTCGCTCGGCCATGTGCGCTTCGCCGGCGCTCGCGGACGACGGCTCGACGTCGACGCGGCGGTGCTCGGCGACGCCTGGTATCTCGCCCAGGCGCTGATCGCCGCGGAATCCCTCGGTGCCGGACAGACGTGTCTGGAGCTCAGCGTCGCCTACGCCAAGGAGCGCTTCACCTTCGGCCGCGCGATCGGGTCCTACCAGTCGATCAAGCACGAGCTCACGGAGATCCTGCGCCAGCTGGAGAACTCCCGCGGCCTGCAGTACTACGCGGGCTGGGCGCGAGAGTCCAAGCCCGAGGAGTTCGCGCTGGCGGCGAGCGCCGCCCGCGCCTGCGCCGGCCAGGCCCTGGACCTGGCCACGCGGTCGATGATCAACGTGCATGGCGGCATCGGCGCGACCTGGGAGCACGACGCACCGCTGTTCTTCCGCCGCGCCCAGCTGTCGCGGCGACTGCTGGCCGGCACCGAGGATGCGCTCGATCGGGTGGCCGAGGAGTCGCTCGCGGCGGTGTAGGCCGGGGGGTTCAAGGGGTCGGCCGCGGCCGGGGCTTGTGACGTGAATCCAGATTCACTAGAGTGGCTGAATCTGGATTCACGGTGAGTTCGGTCAGAGAGGAGCGCATGGCCACGATTGACGTCACGAACCCCGCTCGGGAGGTGCTCAACCAGGCCTCGCCGCTGCAGCCGATCAACCTGTTCGAAGTCGACCTGGCCCTGCGCGAGGGACTCGAGCGCGAAGGGGGTGGCTGGGGGGTCGACGGGGCGCACGAGACGGGCGCGGCGGCCGGCAGCGTGGCGGCGCTCGAGCACGGGCGGCGGGCCGAACGCAACCAACCGGTGCTGCGCACCCACGACCGCTACGGCCACCGGGTCGACGAGGTCGATCTCGACCCCTCCTGGCACTGGCTGCTGAGGGGGGCGGTGCAGCGTGGTATCGCCGGGCTGCCGTGGCGTGATCCGCGGCCCGGGGCCCACGTCGTGCGGGCGGTGATGTTCGCGCTGTGGGGCAACGTCAACGACGGCGTGATGTGCCCCGTCTCGATGACCTACGCCGCGGTTCCGGCGCTGCGCGACGGCGCTCCCGAGCTCGCGGCGGAGTGGGAGCCGCGCCTGACCAAGCCCGACTACGACACCGGCGCGCTGGCCGGCATGGCCATGACCGAGCGCCAGGGCGGGTCGGACGTAAGGGCCAACACCACCCGGGCCGAGCCGGCCGGGGGCGGGGACTACGAGCTCTACGGCCACAAGTGGTTCTGTTCCTACCCCCCCTGTGACGTGTTCCTGGTGCTGGCCCAGGCTCCGGGCGGCCTCTCGTGCTTCTTGGTGGAGCGCGGCCCGGGCATGGAGTTCCAGCGGCTCAAGGACAAGCTCGGCACACGGTCGCTGCCCTCCTCGGAGGTCGAGTTCAGCGGCATCCGGGGCCGGCTGGTCGGCGACGAGGGCCGCGGCGTCCCCGCGATCATCCGGATGGTCAACCACACCCGCCTCGACTGCCTGCTCGGAGCGACCGCCGGCTACCGGCGCGGGACGGTGGAGGCGATCCACCACGCCCGCGAGCGCTCGACGTTCGGCGCCCCCCTGGCCGACCACCCGGCGATGCGCAACGTGCTGGCCGACCTGGCGATCGAGTCCGAGGCCGCCACGGTCACCGCGATGCGGGTAGCCCGGGCCTACGACGAGGCTTCCGAATCCGCGTTCCGGCGCTTCGCCACCGCCGTGATGAAGTACTGGATGTGTAAGCGGGCGCCGGCGCACGCGGCCGAGGCGCTCGAGTGCCTGGGCGGCAACGGCTACGTCGAGGATTCCGGGATGCCGATGCTCTACCGGGGCGCGCCACTCGGTTCGATCTGGGAGGGCTCGGGCAACGTCGCCGCGCTCGACGTGCTGCGGGCGATGGTCAAGGAGCCGGAGGCCCTGCCGGCGTTCATGGCCGAATGCGACCTCGCGTCGGGCGCCGACCCGCGCCTCGATGCCCACCTGGCCCGGGTGCGGGATCGGAGCACCGCGGTGTTCGGCTCGGAAGCGCAGAGCGACGAGCAACGTCTCTACGACAGTCAGTTCCAGGCCCGGTCGCTGGTCGAGGACCTGGCCGTCTCGCTCCAAGCTTCGCT
>JALYXK010000258.1 GCA_030947145.1 Actinomycetota bacterium | reverse complement strand
GCCGGAGCCTCGGCCTCCCCGCGGGCGAGCCGCGCCAGCCGGGCCAGGAGCTCGCGGCCGGGGCCGTGCTTGCGCGGGTGGGCGTCGAGCACCCGCCCGCCGCCGAGCGTGGAGGGCGGCGCGATCGCTCGCAGCACCAGGCGATCCTCGCGCTGAGGCATCAGGGGCTGCTCGAGCCGGAGCTGCCAGAAGCGACCACCCAGCCAGGCCACCCGGGCCGGTGTCTCGCGCGTGCCGTGGTGCACCTGGACCCGCTCGCCGTGCTCGGGCTCGCGCTCGCCGAATTCGAGCTCGGCGTCGATCAGGTAGGAGGGTGCCAAATCGCCCAGGGAGCGATTCCGGAGCGGGGATCGCCCGGGGAGCGATTCCCCGGGGGCGGACGTCTCCGCCAGGACGTCGCCGCGGGCGATTTCGTTGACCCCGATGCCGCTGAGGTTGACCGCCACCCGCTGACCCGCCGCCGCCCGGTTCACGCCCTGATCGTGCACCTGCACCCCGCGCACGCGCACCGACCGCCCGGCCGGGAGCAGCACCAACTCGTCCCCCCGGGCCACCGCTCCGGACCACAGGGTTCCGGTGACCACCGTGCCGGCTCCCCGGATCGTGAACACGCGGTCGATGTTCAGCCGAGCGAGCGCCGGTCCGGCGTGGCGGCCGGGCAGGCGGCCGGCGACGCGGTCCAACGCGGCTCGTAACTCCTCGATTCCCGTCCCGGTCCGGGCGCAGACGGCCACGACCTCGGCCTCGGGGAGCAGCTCGGCGGCCTCCGCCGCCGCCAGCTCGGGATCGGCCAGGTCGGTCTTGGTCACCGCGACGACGCCGTTTGACACGGCCAGGCCTCGCAGCACCGCGGCGTGCTCCCGGGTCTGGGGCATCACCCCATCGTCGGCGGCGATGGTCATCAGGTAGAGGTCGATCCCGGACGCCCCGGCCACCATCGTGCGGACGAAACGCTCGTGGCCGGGAACATCGATCAACGACAGCATCCGGCCCGAGGGCAGCGACAGGCTGGCGTAACCCAGCTCGATCGAGATCCCGCGCTCGTGCTCCTGTGGCAGCCGGTCGGTGTCGACGCCGGTCAGCGCGCGGACCAGCGCGGTCTTGCCGTGGTCGATGTGGCCGGCGGTGCCGAGCGTCAGCGGGGCCGCGGGCGCTGCCGGGACCGGGCGGCCGGGGGCCTGGCTCACGAGCCCAGGGCCCGTCGCGCCGCCGCGGCAACCGCTTCGAGGTCCTCGTCGCTCAGCGTCCGCGGGTCGAGCAGCACGCGGCCATCGTGGATCCGGGCGATCACCGGAGGATCGTATGCGCGCAGGGTCTCCATCGCCGCGACCGGATCGACGTCCGCGGCCAGCGACACCACCGGACCTTCGAGCTCGAACAGGGGCAGCGCGCCGCCACCCACCCGGCCGGCGGCGCGGAACACCTCGGCTCCGGAACCGATCAGCGTGTGCAGGCGGCGCGCGCGATCGGCCAGGGCCGCCTCGCCGACGTCGAGCATCGCCAGCACCGGGATCTCGCGGCGGGCTCGCTCGGGATCCCGGTACAGGGCGAGCGTCGCCTCGAGCGCCGCCAGCGAAAGCTTGTCGATCCGCAGCGCGCGGGCCAGCGGGTGCTCCCGGGCCGCGGCCACCGCGGCGGTGGTGCCCAGCAACAGCCCGGCCTGGGGGCCGCCGAGCAGCTTGTCGCCCGAGCAGCAGACCAGTGCGGCCCCGGCCGCGATCGAGCGCTTCAGCGCGGGCTCGTCGCCGAGCGCCGGAATTCCGGCCGCGTCGGCCAGCACGCCCGAGCCCACGTCGTCGATCACCGGGACCCCGAGCCCGCACAGCGCCTCGATCGACACCTCCTCGACGAACCCGACGGTGCGGAAATTCGACGGATGAACCCGCAGGATCGCGGTGGCTTCGCCCAGCCCGCGCTGGTAGTCAGCGAGCCGCGTGCGGTTGGTGGTGCCGACCTCGACCATCCGCGCTCCGGATTGCCCGATCACCTCGGGGATGCGGAACCCGCCGCCGATCTCCACCAGCTGCCCGCGCGAGACGACGATTCCCCGCCCCGATCCGGCCAGCGCGGCCACGGCCAGGAGCACGGCGGCGGCGCCGTTGTTGACGGCCATCGCCGCCTCGGCTCCGGTCAGCTCGATGAGCAGCGACTCGACATGGGCCTGCCGGCTCCCGCGGGCTCCGGTGGCCAGGTCGAGCTCGAGGTTGCCGTAGCCCCCGGCCGCGCGGGTGACCGCGTCGCGGGCGGCGGGCGCCAGCGGAGCCCGCCCCAGGTTGGTGTGAAGCACCACGCCCGTCGCGTTCAGGACCGGGCGCAGCGAGGGCACCTCGAGCTCCTCGATCAGGGCCCGAGCCCGGTCGGCCAGATTCCCGTCCCCGGGATCCGGGTCGGGGTCCGGGCCGGCCAGCAGCGCGGCGCGACGCTCGTCGATCGCCCGGCGCGCCGCGGCCACGGCCAGCCCGCGCGGCGCGTCCAGGGACGCCGCGAGCTCATGGACCGCGGGCAGGGACCTCAGCCGGGGATCGTCCCGGGAAGCCACTCGCCCTCCTCCTTCTTCCAGATCGGCACCTGGGCCTTGATCGAGTCGATGATCTCCCGGGCCCCGGCGAACGCCTCTCCGCGGTGGGGGGCCGAGACGGCCACCGCTACCGACGCCTCCGACAGCGGCACCCGGCCGATCCGGTGCTCGGCGGCCGCCGCGCAGAGCCCGTGGCGCTCAACCGCGGCGGCGACGATCGCGGCGATCTTCGGCTCCGCCATCTCCACGTAGGCCTCGTAATCGAGGTGGGAGACCTCCCGGGTGACGCCGAGGAAGGTGACCAGCGCCCCGGCTCGGGGGTCGCGGACCACCTCCACCAGGCGGTCCAGCGACAGCGGCTCGTCGATGACCCGCGCATGCAGCGCGCCGACCGATCCGCCGGAGACCGGCGGGATCAGCGCCAGCTCGTCGCCGGCGTGCAGCACGGCGTCGCCATCGGCGTAGTCGCGGTTGATCGCCATCACCACCCTGCGACCATCGGTCAACCAGCCGATCTGGGCCAGCGCGTCGCTGACGCGGGCGTCCGCGGGAAGCTCGAGCTCGAGCTCATCCCGACCGGCGCGCTCACGCAGAGCGGCAAACAGACGCACCCGAACCTGCATCGGCCCAAGGCTAGACCTTCCCTGAGGCGTATTGGCGGGCGGTTAGGCTATCCGCCCGTATTTGGTGGTTTGCTTATCCTGCCTTTTGACTGACCGGGGATGTTTTCTAACCAGAAGGAGTCAGATGCGTACATGGAGGAGGAGCTGGTTCGTCGCTCCGCTCTCACTGCTTTGCGTTGCTGCTCTCGCCGGATGCGGAAGCAGCAGCAGTTCATCCTCGGCGACCAAGAAGGCGGGCTCGAGCGCGGTCCCGCCGTCGGCTTCGAGCCCGACCTCGGGCACCGCTTCGTCGGCGAGCACGCCGGCCGCCGACCCGAAGGTCGCCGCGCTCGTGCCCGCCGCGATCAAGTCCAAGGGCACGCTGACCGTGGCCGCGGACGCCAGCTACGCGCCGAACGAGTTCTTCGCCTCCGACGGCCACACCGTGATCGGGATGGACGCCGACCTGACCAAGGCCCTCGGCGCCCTGATGGGTCTCAAGACCAGCGTGGTCAACGTGACCTTCGACAGCATCATCCCCGGTCTGGCCTCGAACAAGTACGATATCGGAGCTTCGTCGTTCACCGACACGAAGGTGCGGGAGAAGACGGTCG
>JALYXK010000320.1 GCA_030947145.1 Actinomycetota bacterium | reverse complement strand
AGGTCGTCCTCGGGCAGGCGGTAGATCTGCTGCTCGGTATCGGGCAGCATGCCGGTGCCGTAGAGCGCGTGCTCGCGGACCAGCACCGGCGGGATCACGGGCTCGAAGCCCTCGGCGGAGACCTTCTCGAGCGCGTAGCGGACCAGCGCCAGCTCGACCATCACCAGGTCCCCGCGCAGGTAGGCGAACCGTGATCCGGAGAGCCTGGCGCCACGCTCCATGTCGATCCGGGGGCCGGCCAGCTCGAGATGGTCCTTGCCGGTGGCGCCCGCCTCGCCGACCTCGCGCAGGACGGTGTCCTGCGCCGGGGCATCCGGCGCCGGCAGGTTCGGCAGGGCGGCCAGCGCAGCGTCGAGCTCGGCGCGCACCGCCGTCTCCCGATCGCTGAGCTCGCGGCCGGTGGCGGCCAGCCGGGCCAGCTGCTCGCGCTCCTCGGAGCTCGGCGCGCCCTTGCGGCCCTTGCTGGCCCGGTTCTGCTCGGCTCTGAGCTGCTCGAGCTGGGCGGTGATCGCCCGCCAGCCCTCGTCGAGGGCGAGCACCCGTTCCACGGCGGCGGCCGCATCCGGCCCGCGACGGGCGAGCCCGGCGCGGACGGCGTCGGGGTCCCGGCGGATCAGCCTGATGTCGAGCACGCGCCTACCTGAGCCGCGACGCCACTACTTCTTGCGCTGCTTCGCGCCGCCGGTCTGCTTGCCGGCCTTGTGCGCCTTGGCCCTCTTCTTAGCCGCCACTGCGGCCGGGGCGGTGGTAGCCGGCGTGGCCGTGGTCGCCGTACCTGCGGTGGTCGCGGTTGGAGTGCCGGCCAGCGGCGGCAGCGTCCCGATCAGCTGCTGCTTACATGGTGGGATGCTCGATCCAGGCTGGTAGACGGCCTTACGCCCGGCGTATTTCGTGACGAACCGGGCGACCTCTTGTGCCTGCTGGCCGACGACGATGTTCTGTGGCATGTAGGCGCCGGAGAAGCCGCCGTTTTCGATCGCGTACAGAACACGCGTGACCGGCCGCTCGCAGCGGACGTTGAAGTTGGGGCCGTTGATCGCCTCGCGCGTACGCACGTTGGCCGCCGACCCGTGGGTGGCCGCGGCGTCCAGCGTGTGACAGCCCGCGCAGCGCTGCGAGAACAGCACCGCACCCGCGCGGTTGGGATCGGACCGGGCGACGGAGATCTTCTCCGTGCCACAGGCGACGAGGGTGGCCGCGGCCACGACCGAGGCAATCGATATGAGAAGGACCCTGATCCGCCGGTTCATGCGGGCGCAGATCATAGGGAAGTGGACGGGTACGACGGGCTCGGGGGCGATTCTCTCGGGTTAGTCTGGCTCTAGGATCGCCTCATGCCACGCCCCCGTTCGGCGATCCTGCTGCCGGCGCTCGCCTCGGTCCTGATCGCGGCGCTGGCCGGTGGTTGCGGGCAGGCCGAGCGCGTCGGCGGCGATCGCACGCTGGAAGTCGCTCTAACCGAGTACCGCCTGAATCCGAAGGTGGCGACGGTCACTCCCGGCCCGCTCACGATCGTCGTGCACAATTACGGCCGGCTGGCCCACAACCTCGTGGTCGCGCAGTCCGGGCAGACGGCCGGCTTGACCAAGGCGATCCAGCCCGGCCAGACCGGCCTGATCGTGCTGAGCCTGACCGCGGGGACCTACACAATGTCCTCGACGATCCTCTCGGACACCGCGCTGGGCGAGACCGGGACCCTGAGGGTCAGGTGAGCGGGAGGATCCCGGCGCGGGGCGACGAAGTTCACTCTGTCCCCGGCGCCGGCGTTCAGACGTTCGCCCACCACAAGCTCGCGATCGTCCTCCCACGGCGGCAACCAGAGGGGCCGGCGCCGGGGCCGGTATAAACGAACGCGATGGCCCACGCGCCACCGCCACCCGAGCTCTTCCGCGAGGTGTTCGGCCGATTCGCCACCGGGGTGGCCGTGATCACCAGCTCCGGGCCCTCAGGCTCCGGCGGGATGACCGCCAACGCCATCTGCTCACTCTCGCTCGACCCTCTGCTCGCGCTCGTCTGCTTCGAGAACCGCGCCCGCACGCTCCCGATCGTCCGCGACGCCGGCCGCTTCGCCCTCAACATCCTCAGCGCCGAGCAGCGCGAGGTGGCCGGCGTGTTCGCCTCGAAGCTGCCCGAGCGCGAGAAGCTCGACGGCGTCGAGCACCACTTCCTCCAGGACGCCCCGATCATCGCCGGCTCGATCGCCTGGGCCGTTTGCGACCTGCGCGAGCAGATCGCCGGCGGGGATCACACGATCATCATCGGCGAGGTGATCGAGATGGGACTCGGCGACGGCGACCCGCTGCTCTGGTTCGAGGGGCGCTATCACACCCTGCCTCCCCGGCCCTGACGGTCCGTCGTTCGCCTGCGTCCTGCGTCCTGCGTCCTGCGTCAGCCGGCCGTACCCGCCGCCCTGGCCAAGAGCACGACGATCACGATCGCGGCCAGGGCCATCACGCCGATCTCGCGCTGCATGATCGCCACGACGATCCCGCGCTGGTCCTGCTCGTCGAGTTCGCCGACCGCCTGCGCGGACTCGAGCCCGCGGGAGTCGAGGATCATCTGCGCCGAGGCGACGCGCAGCTGCTCCCCCAGGAACGAGACGGCCAGGGGTAGTAAGCCGTAGAGCAGGTGGAGGTTCGACACCTTGTGTCCGAGCGCCGCCAGCACGCCTCCGAGCGCCGCTTGCACCAGGATGGCCGCCTGCCCCGCCCGCAGCAGCCGCCAGAACCAGATGCTCGAGGAGACGCGCCAGTAGCACCAGGCCCCGTAAAGGCCAGCGAGGCCGTTGAGGACGACGGAGATCACCCCGACCACGATGTGGATCTCCTTCATCGGGCCGCCCGCCGAGCCGTAGTTGACTGACCGTTCACCGGGCGCGTTCGCGGTTGCGCCGAGAACGTGCGACGATCTTCGCGTCCGGGCAAGCCCGAAGCGGCGACGAAGGCCTTGACATAGCCGCATTTCGCACTAAGTAACATGTTGTTACAAGCGTGTTCGTCTCAGTGATATAACGGGATCCAGTGCTCCGAACCTACTTGCCAGCGATCGTCTTCCTCGTGCTCGGCGGGTTGGTCGGTGGCCTGTTCGCGGTGCTGAATCTGCTCGTCGGGGTGCGGGGGCGGCCGAACCGCTCCAAGACCTCGCCGTACGAGTGTGGCCTGCCGTCGGAAATCCAGCGCGGGTTCAAGTTCGGCATCAGCTTCTACCTGATCGCGATGTTGTTCATCCTGTTCGACATCGAGGTCATCTTCCTCTACCCGATCGCCGTCCAGCTGCGGGCGTTCGGCTCCTTTGCCATGGGCGAGACCGTCACCTTCGTGGTGCTGCTGATGGTCGCGTTCCTCTACGTCTGGCGGCGAGGGGCCCTGGCGTGGAAATAAAGCGCGAGCCGCTCGGAGACACGACCGACTTCCGGGGACGCCAGCTGCTCGCCCGCGACATGCTCCGCGGCGATCTGGAGGGTGAGGCGCTCGAGCGCTTCGTCGAGGACGCCGTGATGACCACGACGCTGGACCGGGCCGTCGCGTGGGCGCGCGGGAACTCGTTCTTCCCGCTCACGTTCGGCCTGGCCTGCTGCGCGATCGAGATGATGTCGATCGTCGGGGCCCGGGTCGATATCGCCCGCTTCGGCTTCGAGGCTTTCCGGGCCAGCCCCCGCCAAGCGGACCTCCTCATCCTCAGCGGGCGCGTCAGCATCAAGATGGCGCCCGTCGTCCGGCGCATCTACGACCAGATGCTCGAGCCCAAGTTTGCGATCTCGATGGGGGCCTGCTGCTCCTCGATGGGCGTGTTCAACAACTACGCGCTCGTCCCGAGCGACAAGTTCATGCCGATCGATGTGCACGTGCCGGGTTGCCCCCCGCGGCCCGAGGCACTGGCCCACGGCATCCTTAGGCTCCGCGAGAAGGTCCAGAAGCACGAGCAGGGGGGCTGGCGCGAGCGCTACGACGCCGTCGGCACCGAGGAGCTCCTGCCTGCGACCGAGACCGGGACCGCGGAGGTCAACGTGTTCAAGCCGGGGGACACGGCCGGTGCCTGACGCCACCGGACTCGAGCTCACCGCCCAGGAGCTCGGCGAAACCGATCCCGAGAGCATCCTCGGCACGGTGTTCTACCGCGACCGGGCGACGCTGCTGGTGAATCCGCCCAGCGTGCACGACGTGCTCGAGCGCCTACGGGCCAAGGGCTACGCCTTTCTGGCCAGCCTGCACGGCGTCGACTACTACCCGGAGGAGCCGCGGCTCGGCGTGCTCTACGAGCTGCTGGACATGGAGCGGGTCGACCGGATCACCGTCAAGGCGCGCGTCCACACCGAGGCCGCCCAGCTGCGGTCGGTCACCGACATGTATCCGGGCGCCGACTTTCCCGAGCGCGAGGTCTACGACATGTTCGGCGTCGTCTTTGAGGGCCACCCCGACCTGCGCCGGATCCTGATGCCCGAGGACTACGAGGGCCATCCGCAGCGCCGCGACTTCCCGCTGGGCGGCGAGCCGGTGCTGTTCACCTACAACGAAGCCCAGAATTACGGGAAATACCAGTGAGCCTCACCTCGGATTACCGCAAGCGCGAGGAGTCGATCACGATCTCGTCCGATCCCGCCGGGGCACCGACCCCGGATGGTCTCGTCGGCGAGACGCACGAGCTGATGACGCTCAACATCGGCCCGCACCACCCGGCCACCCACGGCGTGCTGCGGCTGATCACGACGCTCGAGGGTGAGGTCGTCCGCGACATCCGGCCGATCATCGGCTACGTCCACACCGGGATCGAGAAGACCGCGGAGGACAAGTCCTACTGGAAGGTGATCCCCGTGATCGAGCGGATGGATTACCTCGCCTACTACTTCAACGCGATGACCTACTGCGGCGCCGTGGAGACGCTGCTCGGCCTCGAGGTGCCGTCCCGCGCCCAGTATCTCCGGGTGATCCACCTCGAGCTGAACCGGATCATGTCCCACCTGGTGTGGCTCGGCACCAGCGCGCTGGACCTCGGAGCGATCTCGATGTTCTGGTACTGCTTCCGAGAGCGTGAGACGATCCTCGACCTGTTCGAGTTCTCCTCGGGTGCGCGGATGCACACACGCTACATCCAGATCGGCGGCGTGATGGAGGACATCCCCGCCGGGTTCGCCGAGAAGCTGACCAAGTTCCTCGACGAGATGCCGACCCGGGCCGACCAGTACGCCGACCTGCTGGAGAAGAACGAGATCGTCCTGCAGCGCCTGCGCGGCACCTGCCCGCTCGACCAGGAGACGCTGCTCTCGCTCGGCGTCACCGGTCCGCTGCTCCGCGCGGCCGGCAACCCCTGGGACCTGCGCAAGGCGGCTCCGTATTCGAGCTATGACCACTTCAACTTCAAGATCCCGATCGGCACCGTCGGCGACAACTACGACCGCTTTCGCGTCCGCCACGCCGAGATCTACGAGTCGGTGAAGATCATCCGACAGGCGCTCGAGGGCCTACCCGAGGGACCCTTCATCACCACCGACCGGAAGATCGCCCTCCCCCCTCGGCATGAGCTCGCCACCAGCATGGAGGCGCTGATTCACCACTTCAAGCTGGTCACCGAGGGCTTTCGCGTTCCCCCGGGCGAGGTCTACTATCCGATCGAGGGACCGCGCGGCGAACTCGGCTGCTTCGTCCGCGCCGACGGCTCGGCCAAGCCCGCTCGGGTGCACATGCGCGACCCCAGCTTCGTCAACCTGCAGGCCGCCGCGGCGATGGTCAAGGACTCCTACATCGCCGACCTGATCGCCACGCTGGCCATGATGGATCCGATCATGGGCGGCATCGACCGGTGACGCGATGCTCGCCTAGCGGTGCCGGCTTCGCCGGCATTGCGAGTTCGCCCGGCGGCTAACATCGCGGCTCGCGGCGTTGGAAGATCGCCCTGAGGGCGATCTTCCAGGAGTGGGCTGTATGACTCAGGCGGTTCCGCGGTTCGCGCACGGCTCCCGCGTCCCCGGCTGGGACGAGGCCGTCGACCTGACCAAGCCCCCGGCCACCGTTCCCGACCCGGCGCTGACCCCGGTCCCCGATCGGCTCCGCGAGGAGATCGAGGCGGCGATGGCCAAGTACCCGGATCGGCGCTCGGCGGCGATCCCCGCGCTGCATGCCGCCCAGGCGGAGTACGGCTGGTGCTCCCCGGGGGCGATCGAGCAGGTCGCCACGGTCATGCGCCTCACCCCGGCCTATCTCACTTCGGTGGCCACCTTCTACGACATGTTCGCGATGCGCCCGAAGCCGCGTCACGACGTCTTCGTCTGCACCAACATCTCGTGCTCGCTGCGCGGCGCGGATGAGTTCTACGAGGCGATGCTGGCGGCCGCCGACGGCGCCGACGTCGGCGTGCGCTCGTTCGAGTGCCTCGGGGCCTGCGACATCGCGCCGATGGCGTCGGTCAACGGCGAGTACGTCGGACCCTTGGACCTGGAGGACGCGGGCCGGATCGTCGAGGACCTCGCCGCCGGGCGCGCGGTGCTCGAGCACAAGCAGCTCCGCTATCGCCGCTCGGCCGACCCCGATGTACAGGAGGAGGCACACGACTTCGGTCCCCCCGACC
>JALYXK010000312.1 GCA_030947145.1 Actinomycetota bacterium | reverse complement strand
CCTGGTTTCAATCCAAGCCGGGCAAGCCGTGGCACGATCACTACGACCTCACCCGCGCCCGCCGCGAGCAGGCCATCCGCCTCGGCGTCTTGCCGGTGACCTGGCGCGATGCGGCCCGGCGCAACCGTGACGTGCGGCGGTCAGGACAGTGATTCGTCGAGCTCGCCGAGCGCATCGGTGAGCTGCAGGTTGGCCGAGTAGTCGACCGGACAGGCGATCACCGAGACGGTGTCCTGAGCCAGGGCTTCGCGCAGCGTCGGCAGAAGTTGGTCGGCGGCGCTGATGTGATAGCCGCGAGCGCCGAAGCTCTCGGCGTAGGCCACGAACTCGGGGTTGCCGAAGGCCGTGTCGAAGTTATGCCCGAGCTCGAGGTCCATCTTCCACTTGATCAAGCCGTACTCGTCGTCGACCCAGATCAGCACGACGATCGGCACCCGTTCGCGCAGCGCGGTCTCGATCTCCTGCGAGTTCATCATGAAGGCGCCGTCACCGGTGGCGACCAGCACGCGGGCGTCGGGGCGGGCGATCTTCGCGGCGATGGCGCCCGGCAGTGTCCAGGCCATCGTCGAGAGGCCGTTGGAGATCAGGCAGGTATTCCGTTCGTAGGTCGTATACAGCCGGGCCATCCACATCTTCAGGGCCCCGGTGTCGACCAGCACGATGTCGTCCCGGCGCAGCGCCTCGCGCGTGTCGGCCACGATCCGGGCCGGCGCCAGCGGGAAGCGGTCGTCCGCCTGGCCGCGCTCGAGTTCGGCGTCGATCATCGCTCGGATCCGCTGCTTGCCGGCGTCGAACTCGAAGTGCCGGTCCACCGCGTCGGCCAGGGCGTCCAGCGTGCGGGCTATGTCCGACTGCAAGCCGACCTCGACCTCGTAGTGAACGTCGACCTCGGCCGGGAAGCGGTGGAGGTGGAGGATCTTCTTGTCGCCGCTCGGGTTGATCCGCACCGGGTCGAACTCCTGCAGCTCGTAGCCCACGGCGATGATCACGTCGGCCTGGTCAAATCCGAAGTTCACATAGTCGTGGCGCATGAAGCCGACCGCGCCGAGGGCCTGGGGGTGGTCGTCGGGGAGGACCCCCTTACCGTGGAACGTCGTGGCCACTGCCACGCCGAGCTTCTCCGCGAAGCGGCGCACCGCGTCTCCGGCGTCGGCCCGCGCGGCTCCGTGACCGGCGAGCAGGATCGGGTTCTCGGCCGCGGCCAGAACGTCGGCCGCCCGGCGGAGCTGGCTGCCCGACGGCTCGTCCGGTCGTGGCCGGTTGACCGCCAGCGGACGCGCGCCCTCTGGAGCGGGGGCCTTCTCGACATCCTCGGGAACCGCCAGGTAGACGGCGCCCGGACGCTCGGTCTGGGCCAGCTTGAACGCCTTGCGGACCATCTCCGGTACCGCGTCGGGGGTGGCGATCAGCTCCGACCACTTGGTCACGGGCTTGAACATCGACACCAGGTCGACGCCCTGGTGGGACTCCTTGAAGCTCCGGTGCATGCCGACCTGCGCGGACAGGGCCACCACCGGGGTCGAGTTGGTGGTGGCGTCGGCCACGCCGAGGAGCAGATTGATCGCGCCGGGACCGAGCGTGGCCGAGCAGACCCCGGCTTCGGCGGTCAGGCGGCCGTAGACCTCGGCCATGAACGACGCCGCCTGCTCGTGACGCACCAGCACATAGCGGATCGACGAGTCCGACAGCGCCTCGACGAGGTGGATGTTCTCCTCTCCGGGGATCCCGAAGACGTGCGTGACGCCTTCGTTCTCCAGACAGCGCACGATCAGGCGTGCGGCACCGCCCTCGCTCCTGATCTCCCGCTCGTCACTCATGCCCACCGGATCCTAGAGCGGCGCCGCGCCGCTCGATGCCCTCAAGGAGCTTCACCGATGGCGGCCTCGCGGGTCGGGTCCCGGCTCCACTGGGACCAGGACCCCGGGTACAGGCGTCCGCGACCGAGGCCGGCGTGCTCGATCGCGATCAGATTGTGGCAGGCGGTCACGCCCGAGCCGCAGTACGAGATCACGCTCTCCCCGCGCCGGACACCGGCCGTGGCCAGCCGCCGGCGCAACTCGTCGACGGGCAGGAACCGGCCCGCCTCGTCCACATTCTCGCGGCAGGGAAGGCTGAGCGCCCCGGGGATGTGCCCGGCCCGCGGATCGAGCGGATCGGGCTCGCCGCGAAAGCGCTCGCGCTGGCGGGCGTCGATCACCACCGCGCCACGCTCGGCGACGTCATCGGGGCCGGCCAGGCGGTCCCCGGGCCACGGCCGAGGGGTGAATTGCGTCCGCGGCCGGGTCGTCGCCTCGCGCTTCAGCTCCCGCGGCCAAGCCAGCAGGCCGCCGTCGAGCAGGGCCGCCGGGTGGGCGATCGCCCGCAACATCCACACCAGGCGCGCCGCGATCACGCCGCCGGCATCGTCGTAGGCGACCACGATGTCCTCGTCGCCGATTCCCAGCTCGCCCATCCGCTCCGCGAAGGTCCCGGGGTGGGGGAGCGGGTGCCGGCCCTGGGCCGGATCCTCGGGACCGGAGAGGTAGCGTTCGAGATCGACGAACACCGCCGCGGGGAGGTGACCGGAGGCGTAGGCATCCCGACCCGAGCGACCGTGCGGATACCAGCGGACGTCGGCCAGAACGCACTCGGAGCGATGCCGGTCAAGCCAGGCGATATCGACGACCGGATCCACGGTCTCAGCATAGGCTGGGCCGGGGCGGAGGGGCTAACGGCGTGCGGCGACCAGCTCGTGAAGCGTTTGCCGCGCGTCGTAGATCGGGTCCCAGCCGAGCTGCTCGTGGGCTGACGCGTCCGAGCGCCGCCAGTAGCGGCGCCGGTCCAGGTATCGGAAGGCGCTCAGCCGAGTGGGGGCCCGGCCAGTGGCGACGGGCCGCTGTCCGACCCAATAGATTCCGGCCCCGAATCCACCGACGAAGGGACGACCGATGGTCAAGATCACCGTTCTCTACGGGCCGCCGACCGACACCGCCGCGTTCGAGGAGCACTACGCCAATACGCACCTGCCGCTGGCCGCCAAGATGCCGAACGTGCAGCGCTTCGAGGCGTCGAGGGTGGTCGCGACCCCGGACGGGAGCGAGCCGCCGTACTATCGGATGGCCGAGGTGTGGTTCGCCAGCCAGGAGGACCTGCAGGCCACGATGAGCTCACCCGAGGGGACGGCCACCGTGCAGGACATCGGCAGCTTCGCGACGGGCGGGGCGACCGTGGTCATCGCCGAGATCGACGACTGAGGCCGACCGGCGGCGAGGGAGCGGTCAGACGGCTACCGGAGGGTCGCGGGCCTGCAGCGAGGCTCCCGTCGAGGCGGCCACCACGAGCGCGATTCCGGCCAGTGCGCGAAGCGAGAGACCCTGCCCGAGCACCAACAGGCCCGCGAGCGCGGCCATCGCCGGCTCGAGGCTCATGAGCACGCCGAACACGTTGACCGCGATCCGTCGCAGCGCCTCGAGCTCGAACGAATAGGGGATCGCGGAGGAGAGGATCCCGACCGCCGTCCCCAGCGCCAGCGACCGGGGTTCGAGGATGTGCCTGCCGCCTTCGATCACCCCGGCCGGGAGGGCGGCGACCGCGCCCACGCACATCGCCAGCGTGAGTCCGGTTCCGCCCTCGAACTCCCGCCCGAGCCGCGCGTTGAGGAGGATGTAGGCGGCCCACAGAGACGCGGCGATCAGCGCGAAGACCACGCCGAGCCCGTCGAGCCCGTGTTCGCCGCCGTGCGTGAGGGCGAGGATCCCGGCGGCGGCCAGCCCCACCCACAGCAGATCGATCCGCCGACGAGAGCCGCCCACCGCGACGGCCAGCGGGCCGAGAAACTCGATCGTCACGGCGGCCCCCAGGGGGATCCGGTGCAGGGCGTGGTAGAAGCTCAGGTTCATCCCGGCCAGCACCAGTCCGAACCCGCCGGCCAGCAGCAGCCGGCGGCGCCCGAGTCCGGACAGGGTCGGGCGCCCCACGATCAGCAGGACGATGCTGGCCGTGACCAGCCGGAGGAACACGGCGCCGCCGGGTCCCGTCGCGGCGAACAACTTGGCCGCGATCGCCGAGCCGATCTGCACCGAGGCGATCGCGGTGAGGACCAGGCCGCCCGACGGCGCGCGGGCCAGCCAGCCGGCCCTGGGCCGTGCGCTCGCGCTAGTCGTTACTGACCTTCTGGGGCGGCTCGTCGCCCTCGGGTACCTGGTTGGCGTAGGACGCGTTGTCCGTTCGGATCTCCTGGTCGCCGCGGTCGATCCCGTAGAAACCCCGCAGTGTCGCGTCGTCCTCCTCCGAGAGCTCGTCGCCCGGCTCGATCTGCGGCGAGTCCTGCAGGTGGTCCGAGCTGTACGGAACGAGCAGCTCGCCCTGCTCCTCCTTGATCCGCGCGATCGGGATGAACACGATGCGAGAGGACGACATTCCGATCGACGCCTCGACGGTCACGTACATTGGATTGTCGTCTCCGCCGACGGCGTAGATGTCCTTGATCTCGCCGATCTTGCGCTGCTCCTGGTCGCAGACCGTCTTCCCGGGCAGGCTGTCCACGTCCTCGATCGGGGCCGTCATCGTTCCTCCTTATAGCGGTTACGAGTGTCAGGGTGCTACCCGGAGGGCAACCCGGCGAACCGGCGGCTTGACAAGCAGAGCGCCTATGCATAGGTTGTCTGGGTATGGAGCCCCGCGGACAACTCGACGGCATGATCCTGGCCATCCTCGGCACCGGACCGGCGCACGGCTACGCGGTGGCGCAGGCGCTCAAGCAGCGCAGCGGCGGCGTGTTCGACCTGCCCGAGGGCACCATTTACCCGGCGCTGCACCGGCTCGAGCGCGCCCAGCTGCTGTCCAGCGCCTGGGCC
>JALYXK010000309.1 GCA_030947145.1 Actinomycetota bacterium | reverse complement strand
GTGCCGGCGTAGCAGTTCGAGAACCCCTTCTCGGTGATGTCGAACCCAGCCGGGTCGATGTAGTGGTTCATGTACAGGCGCTTGAGGTTCATCTGGATCGTCGAGTGACGGACCTCGTCGATCATCTGAATCGCCAGGCCGTTGTGGACCTCGGGGTTCGGCACCGCGTTGATGGCCAGCGGCATCGCCCGCGCGGCGGAGATCTCCGGGAACGGGATGATGCTCAGGAACAGCTTCTGCCACTCCATCCAGCGCTCCTGGACCTGCCGGAACATGTTGCCCCGAATCGCACCGTCCATCGCCCCGAACACGCGGTTGTCCTTCTCCTCCTCCATCGGGAAGTAGGAGCGCAGGACCTGCTTGAGCGGATCCTTCTTGGGCGCCTTCTCGAACGTGTAGTCGGTCGGGTACTTGTCGACCGGCTCGATGAACGTCGGATCCCAGGACAGCTCCTGGATCTTGTTGTGGGCCTTGGTGATACTGGCTCTGCTCATGGTGAGGCTTCCTCTCCTACGTCGAGGACGGAGTTAGGGCTCGAGAATCGGGACCTTAGGCTCGGACGGGCTGGCCGCTCAAGAACGTCGAGCTCTTCCGAAATCGCTGGAATCGCCCGTGGCCTGAGGCTTTGCGAGGCCTGCTGGGTGACCTCGCGCAAAGCGTTTTCCAGCTCCTCCCGCTCGAGCTTGAAGGAGCGGGTCGACATGGAAACTCCGAGGGCCGCGACCGCCCGGCCGCGAGCGTCGCGGACGGGCAGGGCCAGGCAGCAGACGTCGCGGGCGAACTCCTCCACGTCGTAGGCCATGCCGCCGGCACGGATCTCTTCCAGCTGCGCTCGGAGCACGTCGGGGTCGGTGATCGTCGCCGGCGTGAAGGCCCGGAGCCCATGGTCGATGTAGCGGGCCAATGCCGGTTGACCCAGCAGCGAGAGGGCGATCTTCCCCAGCCCCAGCGCGTGGGCGTTCTCCCCGATCCGCGGGCCCAGCCCGGGGATCAGCGGCATCCCCTGACGGCCGCGCACCAGCGGGATCACCACCTGCCCCGAGTGCGCCGCGGCCAGATACACGCGCTTGTGGGTCCGCGCGAACAGCTCGTCGAGCGCGCTGCCCAGCCCCGGCGGGAGGCTCCGCGTCCGCTTGGCGGGCACCAGGCTGGCCGCCTCCGCGGTCAGGTGGTAGGCCCCGTTCTCGCCGTGCACCACGAACCCCTCTTGACACAGCGTGTCCAGCAGGTTGTAGGCGGTCGACGTGCTCTTGCCGAGCGCCTCGGCGACCTCGTCAGCGCGCATCCCATTCTTGGCGTGCGCCAGCAGCGAGAGAAGGTGAAGGACGTTGCGCGCCGTGCTCACGCCGCGACTGCGCGGCCCCGCGGGGGCGGCGACTAGACGGTGGTCTGGGATTTCGCTTCCTCTCCTTTGGACGGCCTGGGTGGCCCCAGACGGTCCGCCGACTGCCCGATGCAGTTCGGCAAACTCAGTCCATCACCGCGGCGTTACATCGCCGCTACAGGTTTGTGATGAGGCGGGGAAGCGGCGTGGAGGCGGGGCTAACCGTGGCGCAGCGCGGCCGTCCGGGCGACAGCCAGGCCGCGGCGAGCGTCGGTGTAGTCGAGCGCGGCGAGCAGGCGCAGCCAGGCCACGAGGTCGTTCTCGCCGGACGGGGATTGCACCCACCTCCACAGAGCATCGGCGTCATCGGAGGTGATCACCGACTGCCGCAGCCAGCCGTCGAGTTCCTCGCGCGCGCGGGCGATGCCGGGGGCGGTCGAATCCGGCAGCAGCGGCCCGGCGTAGGCCGCCGCCGCGTCGCGGACGGCACCGCGGCCGAGCAGCGCGCGGACGCGCTTGACGTCGCTGTCGACCTCGCAGATCAGGTTGTAGCCTCCGGATCCCACGGTGCCGGGCAGGAGCTTGCGCAGGCGCGACATCTCCACCCGAATGCTGGCCGGATGGCCCTCCGCGCCGTAAAGCTCGGCGCAGAGGCTCTCGGCGCTGAGCCGGCCGCGGTGGAGGATCATCAGGGTCAGCAGCTCGACGTGGCGGCGGCGCAGGTGCAGGGTCGCGCCGTCGAGTCTGACCTCAGCTGCCTCGTCGCCGAGCACGCGCAGCTCGAGCAGCGGACGCGGCGCGCGCGGCGCTGCCGACTGGCGCGGACGGACGATGTAGAGCTCGCCGTCCTGGACCGGCTCGGCGGTCGCCGCGATCCCCGACAGTTCTCCGCCCCCGGCGGGAATCACCGGAAAGGTGACCTGCCGCCAGTGCTGCTTCGGGTCCAGCAGCACGCGGCCGCTGCCGGTGACCAGGGCCGCCCCGACCGTCTCGGGACCGAGCAGGGAGCCGTAGCGGGCCCGCAGATGATCGTCGCGTTCGCGCAGCTGGCCGCGCAGCATCTCCTCGACGGCCATCGCGGTGGCCATCACGACCCCCAGGCTGTGCGGGTTCACGCAGCTGATGTCACCGGTCAGGTCGATGATCCCCAGCAGCTGCCCGGATTCCGGGTCGGTGACCGGCGCCGCGGCGCACGTCCAGCGCTGGACCGGCTCGGTGAAATGCTCGGCGGCGAACACCTGAACGGCGTGATCGGCGGCCACGGCGGTGCCGATCGCGTTGGTTCCGGCTCCGGCCTCGCTCCACAGCGCGCCTTCGACGAAGTTCATATCGTCGGCGGCGCGGTTGCGCAGGTGCGTATCGCCGCGGATGCGCAGGAGCATCCCGTCGGCGTCGCTGATCACCAGCAGGTGATCGGCCTCGACGGCGGCCTCGGCCATGCAGTGGATGATCAGCGGCGCCGCGCCGGCCAGCGGGTGCACGCCCCACAGGTCACGCGCGCCCTGCAGCTCAACCACCGATGGCGCGGCCTGGCGGCCGCTGGGGTCGACGCCGGCGTCCCGCGATCGATGCCAGGAGTCGACGATCGGCGAGCGGACCTCGGGCGTGCCGGCGTCGTCGCCGTCCTCCTGCAGGCGCCCGCTGACGAAGTCCTCCCACGCATCCCGCAGCTCTCGTGCCCGCTTGGCCGGGATCGTGGCGGCGTCGACTGCAACCCACGGGCTACGGGGCACGGGACTTCTCTCGTTCGGGTGACGCAGCGGAGATTCTCTCCTCCTGGGAGCACCGGCGCCGCCGATGCCCCAACCGCTGTAGCCAGACCACGAGTGTACGCCCCCGTCACCCGTATGTCACCGGTTGCCCGGCCGGGGCATCCGGCTGGCCGACCGGTGCCCCGAGGCCGGGGTTAGAGAAGGACTCCCATCAGCGCAGGATCGGGTCTCCGAGCGGATACGGCGCTCCGCCCGTAGCCACCGAGGCGGCGCCGAGGAACAGGTAGCCGCCCAGCGCCGCAAAGGCCAGGGTGACGTAGCCGGCCAGTTTGGTGAACGTGTCGTTCGGGCCCAGCGTTCCGATGATCAGCAGGATCAAGGCCAGCACGACGAGCCCCACCACGGCGGTGAACGCGCGCGGCAGCCGCAGGGTGGCGATCGTCAGTGCCGCCATCACGACCGCCCAGGAGATCTGGAACAGGGCGACGCTGTGCTGGACGTCGCCGGCCGGAATCGCGAACCAGTTGTGGTTGAGTCCGAGGACGAGCGCGGCGTAGCTCCACCAGAACCCGGAGAACAGGCCGAAGATGCACGCCACCATCGTCTGCCCGAGCGCCGCCGCCCAGATCGCGGAGACGATCAGCCCGAGGCCGGTCGCGGCCATGATGATCGGCAGGGCGCTGGCCGCCGCCGCCGCCGGGACGTACCCGACGAGCGCCAGACCGAGCGCCACGGATCCGACCGCGAAGATGGGCAGGCCGAGGATGGCCGGGTCGCCGGCCGGCGCCGGGGCAGGAGGGGCGGAGGTTGAAGACGGATGCTCGGCAACGGTCGACATGGAATATCGCTCCTTACGCTCGATGCGATGGCCGGGCGAAAGCCAATGCGGTTAGGTGGACTTCCATGGGTCCTGGCCCTTGGCTTCGCTCGATCGCGACGCTATTGCCAACCCTCACCGCGTGCCAAGAAGCCCGCGTTCTTCCCGCAATGCTGGACGAGCGGCCGTGAGCCCTAACGCAGATAGACGGCGAAGAAATCGCGGTCGTCAGGCGTCAGATAGCGGTCCGGGCCGCGGGTCATGCCGGAGAGCAGGCTGCTGGGTTGGCCGGCCAGGCGCTGCGCGTAGGTGATCGCGGTGACCCAGTAGGAGTTGATGTCCAGCTGCATCGCGCGCACGGCCCCGGCCCGGATCAGGATCTGGGCGAGCGAGCCGACGGTCTGGTCGTTGGCGGCGGCGTAGATCAGGTTCCCGCCGGCGTCGACGCCCAATCCGGATCGCCACACCCGGACCGCGTTGCCGAGGGTGGCGCCCCACACCGGGCCGTCGGACAGATTGGGGTTCGGTTGCCCGCCCTCCACGATCAGGGGCAGGTTCTGGCGGGCGAAGCGGACACCCGCAGGGATCTCGGGGCCTCCCGACCAAGCTCGGACATCGACGCGACCGTTGGCGTAGGCGACGATCGTGGCCAGACCCGCTTTCAGCGGAGCGTAGGTGAGCCCATCGACGGCGAAACCGCCGCCGGAGTCCTGCAGCTTGAACGCGCTGTTGAAGGTGGCCAGCAGCCGCGAGCGCGCCGCCTGGGGCACCTCCATCGGCCCTCGCGGGAGGCTCAGCGAGGGCTCGAGCCGGCCCGGGTACAGCGCGATCCAGGTGCGCGCGGTGTCGATCCGGGCCACCCCGGCGACCATCTGCGGGTAGTTGGGGTCGCTGCGGAACTGGGTGACCTGAACCGGGGAATCGGCGCCGCTCCAGCTCTCGCTGGGCAGCCACACGCCCTCTCCGGGCAGGGCCGGGGTGATGAGGGGCGGGATGTCCGGCGGATGGACCGCCGCCGCCACGCGGGGGTGTAGCGAGAGCTTGTGCAGGGCCGGCCCGCCCGTGCTCGGGGCGTTCAGCGAGTAGTAGAGGCTCTCGACCTGTGAGGCGATCCGGGCGGCGCCATGATCGCGCAGCCACTCGAAGGAGCGGATCGTGAAGCTCGAGTTGGAGGGAGCCGCCATCGTGGTCAGGTAGGAGACCGAGATCGGGAGCAGGCAGAGCCAGGCAGCGATCAGGATCGTCCGGCGCGCGCGACGCCACGGGCTCAGCCGCGCGGGCAGCGCCCGGGGACGCCCGTGTCTGAACGTGGGGTGGGTGTGCGTACTCATCGCGGCGGAAGGGCAAACGTGCTGCCCCGGGGGCGTTCGCGGCCGCGCTGGCTTCCTCCTGCCGTGGGCGGTCCGCTTTAGAGAAGTCTCATGCCGCGCGGCGCAGGCGATCACCTGACCGCGGAGAAACCTCATGGGGCAAGACGCTCGACGTAGCCCGATGGAAATGCCGGCAGCCAACCCGCAGCCCCACACCCCTCCCGAGCCGGGCACCGCCCCCCGGCTGGTCGACGTCGAGCCGCACCCGCCCGCCTCCGGACGCGGATCTGCCGGTGGCGCCCGCGCGTGGGTGCGAGCCGCTCGGGTTCGGCAGTGGCCGAAGAACCTGCTGGTCTTCGCCGCGCCGGTGGCCGCCGGAGCCCTGGGCCGCCCGGGCGTGCTGGCGCGCGTTGCCGTGGCCTTCGGGGTCTTCTGCCTGCTGGCCAGCGGCGCCTACCTGATCAACGACGTCAGCGACGCGGCCGAGGACCGGCGCCATCCCGTCAAGCGTCACCGCCCGATCGCGTCCGGCGCCGTGCCGGCCGGCCGCGCGGTCGCCGTGGCCGCGGCCGCCATCCTGGTGGGCGCGGCGGCGGCGGGGGCGGTCGGCTGGGGTCTGCTGGCGGTCGCCGGGGGCTACATCGCTCTCAACGTGCTCTACACGAGCTGGTTGCGGGGGATCGCGATCGCCGACATCGCGGCGATCGCCGCCGCGTTCGTGCTGCGAGCCACGGCCGGCGGGATCGCGGCGGACATTCCGATCTCGCGCTGGCTGATCATCGTGGTCTCCTTCGCCGCCGTGTTCGTCGCGGCGGGCAAGCGCTACGCCGATTTCCTGGATCCGGCGGCCCGGCGCTGCCGTCCCGTGCTGAACCAGTACAACGCGGACTTCCTGCGCATGGTGATCGGGATCGCCTGTGCCGTGGCCCTCGGCGCGTATTGCCTGTGGGCGTTCGGAGTGGCCCGTCCGGGTCCGGTTCCCTGGCGCGAGTTGACCATCGTCCCGTTCACCCTGGCCCTGCTCCGGTACGGGCTGATCGTGACCGATGGACGCGGGGGCGCGCCGGAGCAGGTCCTGTTCGAGGACCGGTTCACGCAACTCGCCGGCACCGCCTGGCTGATCATGTTCGCGCTCGGGGTCTGACCCCGATGGCCGCCCAGCCCGCCCGGCGATGGTCGCCTGCAGACACTTCGGCGCCCCCGCGGCGAGCGCGACGAGCGCCGGCCGATCAGGTCGAGCGGCGCCGGCGCGAGCGCCATCGACGTCGCCTCCGGCGCGACCTGCTCGAGGATTTCGGGCTGGCGCTGCTGCTCACCCTCACCGCGCTGATCCTCACCGCCGGCTTAGGGGTGATCGCGCTCCTCGAGGTCCCGCTGCTCGGCCTGGTCATCGCCTCGTTCGGGCTCGAGCGCAGGCTGCGCGTCCGGCGCACGCGGCCGGCCGACGATCGTCACGCCGGCGTGCCCGTCAGCGCGGGGCCATCCGGATCGCGCCGTCGAGCCGGATCGTCTCGCCGTTGAGCATCGCGTTCTCGACGATGTGGACGGCCAGCGCGCCGAACTCGTCCGGGTCCCCCAGCCGGCTCGGGTGCGGCACCGTCTGGGCCAGCGAGGCCTTGACCTCGTCGGGGAGCCGAGCCAGCAGCGGCGTGTCGAACGTGCCGGGGGCGATCGTGCAGACGCGGATCAACTGGCCGGCCAGATCACGGGCGGCCACGATGGTCATCCCGACGATCCCCGCCTTGGAGGCCGAATACGGGATCTGCCCGATCTGCCCCTCGAACGCCGCCACCGAGGCCGTCATCACGCACACCCCGCGCTCGCCGTCGACGGGCTCGCTGCCCGCCATCCGGGCCGCCGCCAGGCGCAGCACGTTGAAGCTACCGATCAGGTTGACCTCGATCACCTCGCGGTAGAGCTCGAGCGAGCCCGGGTTGCCCAGCCTGTCGACCAGGCGCAGCGTCCCGCCGCGGCCGGCGCAGTGCAGGACGGCACGCAGCGGACCGGCCAGCTCGGCGGCGTCGAGCGCGGCGCCGACCTCGGCCTCGCTGGTCACGTCCGCGGCGGCGAACCTGGCCTGACCGCCGAGCTCGGCGGCGACCGCCTCACCCGGAGAGGACGGCAGGTCGACGATCACCACACTGGCTCCGGCGGCCAGGAACCGCTTGGCGGTGGCCAGGCCGAGCCCGGACGCGCCGCCGGTCACCACGGCCGAGATTCCGTCGATCTTCACAGGTCGTTTCCTCTTCTCCGGGGGGATCAGCCGATTCGGGCGGGGATCGGCTGCAGCAGCCGCCGTATTCTTCCGACCGTGGAGGTCGTGCGCCCGTACGAGGCCCGCAGCACGTTTGCCGGTGCCTGGTGGTGGGCGAGGGCGGCGCCGATCGGGAGCACGGTGTAGTCGGGATGGCGATCCCAGGTCGGCATGTAGCTGACGCTGGCCACCGTGGAGCGTTTGCCGCGCACGACGATGTGCAGGAACACCAACATCCCGTCCTCGGTCTGAACCGGGCAACATGCCGCCGACTCGTTGGAGAGCAGCTGGCCCTCCCCGTAGACGACCAGCTTGCCGTGCACGCGCCTGATCGGCTGCACGACGTGGACGTGCTGCCCGACGATCGCGGTGATGTCCGGGTCGCGGGCCAGCGCCGCGGCGGTGCTCAACTGGAACGCGCTGGGCGAGGACTGGAACTCCTGGCCCCAGTGGAAGTTGACGATCACCACCTGGGCCCCGAGACGCCGGGCCCGTCGAGCTGCGCGGGCCACGCTCTGAACGCCGGCCAGGTTCACCGACCAGGGATGCGGGAGCGCGAAGCCGTTGGTCATCTCGGTGTAGGCGAGGAACGCCACCCTCACGCCCTTGACGGTCACCAGCAAGGTGCGGTTCTGGGCCGCCCGCGAGGGGAACGACCCGGTGTGCCCGACGCCGGCGCGGGCGAGCGCTCGGCCGGTCTGATCGACACCGTACTGGCCCTGATCGAGCGAGTGGTTCGACGCCGTGTCGCAGAGCTTCCAGCCCGCCCGCTTGATCGCTCGCGCGAGCTGCGTGGGCGTGTTGAACAC
>JALYXK010000286.1 GCA_030947145.1 Actinomycetota bacterium | reverse complement strand
GGGTTCGCGGACGGCGCGGGGGGCGGGCGGTTCGGGTCGGGCGCGCCGGCTCCGTAGGCGCCCGGGACCTGGGCGGGGGGTCCGAGCCGCCTGCTCGCCGACGCGCGGCGACGGCGGACGATCTGTTCTAACAGGCTGCTCATGGTGGGTCAGGCTGGGCCGAGTATAGGTCTCGCCAAGCCAGGGAGAAGCTGGACGCGGACGGCGTCCGCGACCTCATTACGGAGCATCGGATCGCCCGCCGCGCCCGGCGAGCGCGTGCCAGCTGGCGAGCACACGTTCGGCCATCTGATCCGACGAATATGGCTCGGCGTGGGCCCGGCCGTCGACCCGAGGGTCTTCGGCCGCCAGCAGCGGCTCCAGCGCAGCGCGCCACGCCTCGGGCTCGAACGCCTCGCAGAAAGCGCCGGCCACCCCGTCGAGGACCCTGGGCGCGATGCCGCAGGGGGTGGCCAGCACCGGGACCTGGCAGGCCAGCGCCTCGAGCACGGCTAGTCCAAACCCCTCGCGCTCCGAGGGCACGAGGACGGCGTTGGCCGCGTTGATGAACATCGGCACCCGGTCGGGCGCGACGCCGCCGAGGGTCAGCAGCCGGACTCCGCCGGCCAGCTCCAGGGCCCGGTCATAGCGCTTCTCCGGGCGGGCTGGGTTGGCCGGGAACAGCAGGTACGGGCGGTCCGGGGGCAACCCGAGCGCGGCTCGGGCCTGGGCTCGGGGCAGCGGCCGGAAGCGCGCCAGGTCCACCCCGCACGGGAGGACCGCCACCTCGCCCCGCGCCGCCCAGCTCGGGACCCGCCGGGCCAGCTCCTCGGAGACCGCGGCCGTGAGGTCGAGCAGGGGCAGCGCCGCCAGCGTGATCGGACGCGAGCGGGGGTGGGCGAGGTCGGTGCCGTGCAAGGTCACCACGCGCGAGTCGCCTCGCGCCGCCAGGGCCGGCCATGCCGTCAGCCCGAAATGCGCGTGGACCACGTCGAACCGCTCGCCCGTGAAGCGGCGGCGCAGCTCGCGGGCCGCGTTCAAGTAGCTCCCCGCACCGCCCGGCGCAAAGGCGAACGTCTCCACCTCCACGCCGGCGATCCGTCGCAGCGCGGCCACCTGGTCGCGCACGAAGCTACCGAGCTCGGGCCGGTCTGCCGTCGGGTACATGTTGGTCACGATCAACGCGCGCACGCGGTGAACTCTGCCGGTTTCAGCGCAATACGGCCATCCTGCCCCTCTGACACCATTCGGGCGAGATGACCCCCAGCCGAGATCAGGCCGTGGCCGTGTTCGACTCCGGCGTCGGCGGCCTCACGGTCCTGCACGAGCTGCTGGTGTCGCTTCCGTCCGAGGACTACCTGTATCTCGGCGACACCGCCCGCTTCCCGTACGGGGAACGCACCCAGGCGGAGTTGCGGTCGTTCTCGCTGCAGATCGCCGATCACCTGCTGGAGACCGGGGCAAAGCTGCTCGTGGTCGCCTGCAATGCGGCGAGTTCGGCGGCCTTGGACACGCTCGAGCGCCACCTCGTGGACCGGGGCCGGGAGATCGATGTGATCGGCGTGATCGCTCCAGCGACTCAGCTCGCCGTCGCCGGCAGCCGCACCGGACGGATCGGGTTGCTGGCCACGCCGGCCACGGTGGCCAGCGGCGCCTATGAGCGGGCGGTGCTCGCCGCCGATCAGCACGTGCACCTCGAGAGCGTCGCCTGCCCGGATCTGGCTCCGATCATCCAGGCCGGGTTTCCGTTCGACGCCGAGGTCGTGGCGACGGTGCGCGAATACTGCGCCCCGCTCCGCGAGGCCGAGGTCGACTCCGTGATCCTCGGCTGCACGCATTACCCCCTCGTCGCGCCGATGCTCCAGCGCACGCTGGGCCGGAGTGTGTCGCTGGTGACCTCCGGCACGGGGGTGGCCCGCAGCGTAGAGCGTGCACTCGCCTCCCGCGGACTCTTGAATCCGCGCGCGGACGAAGGCAGTTACCGGTTCCGCTGCACCGGCGACGCCCAGGCGTTCCGGGCCCTGGGTACCCGCTTCCTGCAGATGCCGCTCGATGAGGTCGCGCGGGTCGAGCTGGACCGGGTGCTCGACCGTCCGAGCCCCGAGTTCCCGCGTACAGAGCCTCGCAGCGAGGTCGCGTCGCGGTGAGCCAAGCGCCCCAGAGAAGCTACGGCCGAACGCCGAACGAGCTGAGGCCGCTCTCGGTGGAGCCCGGGTTCGTGCGCCCCGCCTCCGGCTCGGCGCTGATCTCGATGGGGGAAACCCGCGTGATCTGCACCGCCTCGGTGCAGGAGAGCGTGCCTCGCTGGATGACCGGCCAGGGGCGCGGTTGGGTCACGGCGGAGTACGGAATGCTCCCGGCGTCGACCGGTGAGCGCAAGGCGCGCGACGTCACCAAGGGGCGAGCCGACGGCCGCACCGTGGAGATCCAGCGGCTGATCGGGCGCTCGCTGCGCGGGGTGATCGACTTCAAGGCGCTCGGAGAGCGCACGATCTACATCGACTGTGACGTGCTCCAGGCCGACGGCGGGACGCGCTGCGCCTCGATCACCGGCGGGATGGTGGCCTTGCGGCTGGCGGCCGAGAAGCTGGTGGCTGAGGGCAAGCTCGAGCGGGTGCCTTTGACCGGGGCGGTGGCCGCGGTCTCGTGCGGGATCGTCGGCGGGGTGCCGTTACTCGATCTCGACTACGCCGAGGACTCGACGGCCGAGGTCGACGCAAACGTGGTCATGACCGGCCAGGGCGGGCTGATCGAGGTCCAGGCCACCGCCGAGCGCACGCCGCTCTCGCGCGCCCACCTGGACGACCTGCTGGCCCTCGCGGCCGGCGGAATCGAGTCGCTGCGGAAGCTCCAGGACCAGGCCGTCGCGCGCGCCGCGGGCTGACGGATGAAAGACGGGTCGGCGGCGCAGCTCGTGCTGGCCACGCGCAACGAGCACAAGCTCGAGGAGGTACGGCGGCTGCTGGCGCCGGCCGGGATCGCCGTGCAACCCCTGCCGAAGGGCGTGGTCCTCCCGCCCGAGGTCGGCGAGACGTACGCCGAGAACGCGCTGCCGAAGGCGCGGGCCGCGGCGAGCGCGCTCGGGGTCCCGGCGATCGCCGACGACTCCGGGATCGAGGCCGAGGCGCTCGGGGGAGCGCCGGGGGTGCGTTCGGCGCGCTTCGCCGGCGAGCGCGCGACCGACGAGGCGAACCTGGTCAAGCTGATGCGCGAGGCGCCCGTCGGCAGCGCGTTGCGCTACGTCTGCGCGCTGGCCTACGTAGATCCCCGGGCCGGCGAGGAGCAGGTCTTCTTCGGCGAGTGCCGCGGTCGCCTGGCCGACGAGCGACGGGGCTCGCGCGGCTTCGGCTATGACCCGGCGTTTCTCCCGGTGCCGGATGGCAGCGGTCGTTCGATGGCCGAGCTCTCCGAGTCCGAGAAGGATCGCATCAGCCACCGCGGGCACGCCGTGCGAGCGTTCGCCGACTGGCTCGGCGCGGAGCACCGCCCCCGGAGATGAGGTCCGAGCTCAAAAGAGGTTGATCGCCGCCGAGATCGCCACGGCCAGGGTCGCCCCGAAGTAGCCGTAGTAACCCTTCACCAGCAGGATCAGATCGGTTACCAGGAGCGCGGCCACGGTGATCAGCCAGGCCACACGGCTGAGATCGACCGAGGGTTTTTCGCTCGCCATGGGGGCATTCTCGCCCGTGGCGGGGACGTCGGCGGCTTCGCCGCTGGCGAGAATGGCGGCTTCGCCGCTGGCGAGAATGGCGGCTTCGCCGCTGGCGAGAATGGCGGCTTCGCCGCTGGCGAGAATTCGCT
>JALYXK010000281.1 GCA_030947145.1 Actinomycetota bacterium | reverse complement strand
GCCACCAGCCCGGCGAAGTGGGCCATGTCCACGACCAGATACGCCCCGACCTCGTCGGCGATCTCCCGGAAGCGGGGGAAGTCGAGTTGACGGGGGTAGGCCGACCAGCCGGCCAAAATCATCTTCGGCCGCCGCTCCCGGGCGATCCGGGCGACCTCGTCCATGTCGATCAGGCTGCTCTCGCGCTCGACCTGGTACGGCGCGATGTCGTAGAGGCGGCCCGAGACGTTGATCTTCATCCCGTGGGTGAGGTGGCCGCCGTGGGCGAGCTCGAGGCCCATCAGCGTGTCCCCGGGCTGAAGCAGGGCGTGGTAGACGGCGGCGTTGGCCTGCGCGCCCGAATGTGGCTGCACGTTGCAGTGCTCGGCCCCGAACAGCGACTTGGCCCGGTCGATGGCCAGCTGCTCGGCCACGTCCACGTACTCGCAGCCGCCGTAGTAGCGCTTGCCCGGATAGCCCTCGGCGTACTTGTTGGTCAGCACCGAGCCCTGGCACTCGAGCACCGACAGGGGCACGAAGTTCTCCGAGGCGATCATCTCGAGCGTGCGCTGCTGGCGATCGAGTTCCTGGGCCAGCACCTCGGCGATCTCGGGATCGACCTCGGAGACCGGGCGGTTGAAGAAGTCGGGCGGCAGGTCAACGCTCACGGCATCCGACGATATCAGCGCGAGTGGCGTCCCACTCGAGCCCGCTCAGCCCAGCTCAGCCCAGCGCCTCGGCCAGAGCCTCGGATCCGACCGCTCCCGCCCGCAGCACCGACCAGTCGCCACTTTGCTCGTATTCGCGCAGGTCGACGACGGTCGAGGGCGTGCCCGGCAGATCCCCGGCATCGACCACCAGGTCGACGGCCCGGCGCAGCAACTCGGGCACGTCGGCCAGGCGCCGCGCCTCGGGGCCGCCGGCCCGGTTCGCGCTCGACTGCAGCGCCGGCCAGCGGACGCCGGCCAGCCGCGGCACCACCGGCACGCGCAGCCCGAGCGTGGCCGGGTCCTCCCCGCAGGCCAGAGGAAATCGCAGCGCCGGGTTGGGCAGCAGCGCCGTCAGGCCGCCCGGCAGCAGCCGGGCCAGCGCCGCCCGGGTGCGCGATCCCAGCTCGGGCATCGTGGCCAGCGCCAACTCGGGGTCAAAGAACATCACCGCCGAGGGCTTGCTCAGCGGACGGCGCTTGAGCAGATACAGCCGCTCGACCGCGATCCGGTTGGCCGGATCGCAGGCCAGGCCGTAGACCGTGTCGGCTCCGAACAGCGCCAGCCCCCCGACCGACAGACAGCGCTCGAACGATTCGGCGTCCTCGCCGCTCACCCTCGCCCCGCTCCGCTCACCCCGCTGGCCGCCCTCACCGCCGCCCGACCGCCACGCGTTCGTGGCCGGCGAGATCGCGCAGGCGCGCCGCCGAGGCGAATCCGGCCTGCGCCAGCAGGCCCGTTATCGCGTCGCCCTGGTCGTAGCCGTGCTCGAGGGCCACGAGTGACACCTCCGGCAGCCCGGCCAGCTCGTCAATCAGGCGGCCGATCAGGTCGAGTCCGTCCGGGCCGGAGAACAGAGCCGAAGCCGGCTCGTAGCCGGTGATCTCGGGCGCCAGGGGCGTCCGGTCCGGAACGTAGGGAAGGTTGGCCAGGATTGCCGGTGCACCGAGGTTGGGGCCTCGGGTTGAATTATTCAACCCAAGGCCCCAAGCCGCGCCGCCGAGCAGGTCGCCGGGCCGAAAATGCACGTCGAGCCCAAGCCGGTCGGCGTTCTCGCGCGCCAGCGCGAGCGCGTCCTGGCTGACCTCGGTCGCCCACACCTCGAGATCCGGCCGCTCTTCCTTGAGCGCCAGCGCCACCGCTCCGCTGCCGGTCCCGACGTCGATAACCCGGGTGCCGGCCGGGAGCGAGAGCCCGACCTCGACCAGCAGTTCGGTCTCCGGCCGCGGGATCAGCGCCCGCCGGTCGACGCGCACCGTGATCCGGCGAAAGCCCTTCTCTCCCAGGATGTAGGCCACCGGCTCGCGGGCCACCCGGCGGGTGATCAGCGACCGGAACCGCTGCCGCGGCTCGGCCGCGAGCCCATCGGCGGCGTCGAGCACCAATCGCTCCCGGCCCACGCCGAGCACCGATCCGAGCAGCAGCTCGGCGTCGAGCCGCGGGGTGTCGACGCCCGCTCGGGAGAGTTCGGCGGCGGCCATCGCCACCGCGTCGCGCAGCCGCGGCGTCTCGCCTCCCCGGAGGTCCGCCGGCAGCGCCGCGGAGGGTTTACTCACCCGTGCGGTCCTCCAGGCGCCGGCGCTTCTCGTCGTCCTGGAGCGCCGCCGTCAGCTCGTCGAGCTCACCCATCAGGATCGCCTCGAGGTTGTGGACGAGCAGGTTGATGCGGTGGTCCTTGACTCGCTTCTCCCCGTAGTTGTAGGTCCGGATCTTCTCGGCGCGCTCGCCGGTGCCGACCTGGGCCTGACGCGAGGCCGCCACCTCGGCCTGCTGCTCGGCCAGGGCTCGCTCGTACATGCGCGCGCGCAGCACCCGCATCGCCCGCTCCCGGTTCTGCAGCTGCGACTTCTCGTCCTGCATCGAGACCACGATTCCGGAGGGCTTGTGGGTGATCCGCACCGCGGAATCGGTCGTGTTGACCGACTGGCCGCCCGGCCCGGAACTGCGATACACGTCGATCTGGAGGTCGTTCTCGTCGATCGCGACCTCGACGTCCTCGGCCTCGGGCAGCACGGCGACGGTCGCCGTCGAGGTGTGGGTGCGGCCCTGGGACTCGGTCTCCGGCACGCGCTGCACCCGATGGGTGCCCCCCTCGAACTTGAACACCGAGTAGGCGCCGTCGCCCTTGATGGCGAAGGTGAACGTGCCCTCGCCGATCGACAGCGGCTCGACGGTGAACCTGCGGCGCTCGGCGTACCGGGTGAGCATCCGGAAGAGGTCGCCGGCCCAGAGGCTGGCCTCGTCGCCCCCCGCCCCGGGGCGGATCTCCACGATCACGTTCTTGTCGTCGTTGGGGTCGCGCTCGACCATGGCCAGACGGATCTCCTCCTCGAGCGTCTCGATTCTTTCGCGCGAGGAGTCGAGCAGGTCGCGCAGCTCCGGGTCATCGCCGTCCTCGGTCAGCAGCTCGCGCGCCCCCTCGAGGTCGTCGACGGCGTGGCGATACTCGACGATCAGGCGCGCAGCCGGCTCGAGCTCGCTGTAGGCCCGGCGCGCCGCGGTGTACCGGTCCCGGTCGCCGATCACCGCCGGGTCGGACAGCTCGCCCTGGAGCTCGGCGAAGCGCGCCTCGATCTGCGTAGCCAACTCATCGATCATCTCCAGCCGAGTGTAGGCAGAGCGCTGCCGTCAGCGGGTCCCTCCCGGCGAGCTACGCCACGACTTCGACGCCGACCAGATCGGCCGCCGTGCTCGCCCCCGGCGTCTCCACCGCGAGCACCGCATCGAGCGCCGCGATCGACACCGCGAGCTGATCGAGATCCGGCTCGCGGGTGGTCAGCTTCTGCAGCTGCAGGCCCGGATACATGACCATCTGCACCCACCGCCGCCGGCGATTGCGTCCCGCCCACTTGATCACCTCGAATGACAGCCCGGCGATCAGCGGCACCCCGAGGATCCTGGTCAGCACGAGGATCCACCAGGCCGGCAGGCCGACCGGGGCGAACACGAAGATCGCCATGATCATCACGATCAGCAGGAAGCTCGTGCCGCAACGCGGGTGCAGCCGCGAGTACAGCTCGGCGCGCTCGGGCGTCAGGTCGTCCTGCGCCTCGTAGCAGGAGATCACCTTGTGCTCGGCGCCGTGGTACTCGAACACCCGCCGCAGATCCCGCAGGCGCGAGAGCAGCAGCAGATAGCCCAGGAAGATCGTGGTCCGCAGGACGCCCTCGACCAGCCAGAACAGCACGGAGGAGCCCAGCTGATGCTTGATCAGGCTGGTGAGCCCGACCGGCACGACGAAGAACAGCCCGATCGCGAACACCATCGCCACCGCCACGGTTCCGGCCCAGACCCGGCCGGAGATCTCCTGGCTCTCGCCGTCGGCGCCCCCCTCCGGGAGCTGGGCGTTGGCCGAGATTCCCAGGGCCCGCATCCCGATCATCAGCGACTCCCCGAGCGCGACCACACCGCGGATCACGGGCAGGCGGTAGATCCGGTGCCGCCTGGCCAGCGGATTGATCTGAAATTGATGGACTCCGATCTCGCCGAGTCCGCCGTCCTCGCCCGACGGCTTGCGCACGGCGACCGCCCAGTTGCAGACGCCGCGCATCATCACGCCCTCGAGTACGGCCTGCCCGCCCAGCGGCGCGTCCCGCGTGGCGGTCAGAGGTGCGTCCGGCGACGCGTCGCGCGAGGTCGTCGGGCTTCCAGCCGGATGACGCGAGCCCGGCTCGTCAGAGCGCGGCCGGACGCCAGGCGAGCCGTTGGCTCGTGTGACGGCCTCGCTCATGTCAACGCGCTGTGGCTAGACGCCCGCGCCGGTGCCGGTGCCGGTGCGCGCAGCGCGACGGCCCTTGGCGACCCGCCGCTGGAAGCGCTCGACGCGACCACCCGTGTCCACCAGCTTCTGCTTGCCGGTGTAGAAGGGGTGACAGGCCGAACAGATCTCGACGTGAATCTCTGGTTTGGTCGAGCGCGTCTGGAACTCGTTGCCGCACGTGCAGCGCACGTGGGCCTCGACGTACTCGGGGTGAATGCTCGTTTTCATAGTGAAACTAAGTCTAGCGAGGGGCTAGGTACAAACCGCCGTGGCCGTGTTGTTGGCCCGGTTGAAGTCGTCGACCTGGCTCTGCGGATCGATGGTCAACGACGGCGAAGCGGTCGGGTCACAGACGGGTCCAACGAACTGCAGCTTGCGCGTCGCGTGCGCGCCGAGCCGCTTGACCACGGCCGACGTCACCTTGGTGCCGTCGGTGAACTCGACGTCGAACGGCCCCGCCCCCGTGGCCCCGGCGTTGCGGATCTTGGCCACGTAGTCGTCGAGCTTCGGATGGCCGGCCACCGGTTGAGCGGTGAGCGACTGCACCAGCAGGTCCGGCCGGAGTTCGGGCTGCAGGCAGGTGCCCGAGGTCTTCGTCGCGCTGCTCAGGACCTTGCCGTGGGCGCCGAGCCAGCGGAAGTCCACGCGGAAGCGGTAGGCCGCCGGCGCGCTCAGGTC
>JALYXK010000242.1 GCA_030947145.1 Actinomycetota bacterium | reverse complement strand
GAGCGCTGCTGCTTTCGTACATCAACCAGTACCTGATCCCGGATGTGCTCAACAGCGTGCCCAGCAGCCTCGGCCTGAACTTCAACCTCACCGACATCGGCCTGGGGATCTACGGCTTCTTGCTGGTGCTGGTGATGATCCTGCGCCCGCAGGGCCTGTTGCCCGAGCGAAGACGCAAGCTCGAGCTGACCGAGGGCATTGGGGCCGGCGAGACCACGGAGATCGAGGGCAGCCAGGCATGACCGCGGGCGGCCCGGAAACGGCCCGGCCGGGAGCGGGCGCAACCGCAGCGGCCAGCGACGGCACGGTCGGCCTGCTGCGCGCCGATCACGTCTCCAAGGAGTTCGGCGGCCTGATCGCCGTCAACAACGTGTCGTTTGCGGTCGAGCCCCAATCGATCGTCTCCATCATCGGCCCCAACGGCGCCGGCAAGACGACCTTCTTCAACATGCTCACCGGCCTGTACAAGCCCACGAGCGGCCGGATCGTGTTCGACGGCAAGGACGTCACCCGCGCCCGGCCGGACCAGATCACCGGCGCTGGGGTGGCCCGCACGTTCCAGAACATCCGCCTGTTCGGCGCCATGAGCACGCTCGAGAACGTGATGATCGGCCGCCACGCCCGCACCCGGGCCGGTCTGTTCGGCGCGATCGTGCGGACTCCGCGGGTCCGCCGCGAGGAGCATCAGATCCGCGACAAGGCACGTGAGCTGCTGGCCTATGTCGGACTGCGGCAGTCGGCGTTCGATCAGGTGGCAGCGCAGCTGTCCTACGGCGACCAGCGCCGAGTGGAGATCGCCCGCGCCCTGGCCAGCGAGCCGAAGCTCCTGCTGCTCGACGAGCCGACGGCCGGCATGAACCCTCAGGAGTCCGCCGAGCTGACCGATTTCATGCGCAAGCTGCGCGCGGAGTTCGAGCTGACGATCCTGCTGATCGAGCACGACATGCGCGTGGTGATGGGCGTCTCGGAGCGGGTCACCGTCCTTGACCACGGCGAGAAGATCGCCGAGGGCGCACCGGCCGAGGTTCGTGCCGACCCCCGGGTAATCGAGGCGTACCTGGGAAAGCAGGACTGAAGTGGCGCTGCTCGAGGTCACCGATATGCACACGCACTACGGCTCGATCGAGGCCCTGAGAGGAGTCTCGCTGACCGTCGACGAGGGGGAGGTCGTGACCCTGATCGGCTCCAACGGAGCCGGCAAGTCGACGACGCTGCGATCGATCTCTGGCCTGACACCGGCCAGCGGCGGCTCGATCACCTTCGCCGGCGAGGAGATCACCCGCGTCCCCGCGCACGAGGTGGTCCAGCGCGGCATCGCGCTCTCCCCGGAGGGCCGGCACTGCTTCGCTCGCATGTCCGTCCGCGAGAACCTGGACCTCGGCGCCTACCGCCGCCGCGGAGCGGAGATCGCGCAGGACATGGAGCGTGTGTTCGAGCTCTTTCCCCGGCTCAAGGAGCGCGAGAACCAGAAGGCGGGGACGATGTCCGGCGGCGAGCAGCAGATGCTGGCGATCGGGCGCGCGCTGATGGCCCGACCGCGGCTGCTCCTGCTCGATGAGCCCTCGATGGGAATCGCGCCGATCCTGGTCCAGCGGATCTACGAGACGATCGGGGAGATCAACCGCGGGGGCGTGGCGATCCTGCTCGTAGAACAGAACGCCAACTACGCGCTCGACATCTCCAGCCGGGGCTACGTGCTCGAGACCGGCCGGGTCGTGCTGGCCAACGAATCGGCCAAGCTCCGTACCGATCCGGAGGTGATGAGGGCCTACCTCGGCGCATGATCCTCTTCGCCACCACGATCGGGGCCACCGGCCTCTACCTCCTGTTCATCTGGCTGATCTCCGCCGCCGCCGGATCCTGGCTGTCGGACCGCAAGGGGTACGGCGAGCGGGTCGGGCTGACCTTCGGCCTGCTGCTGTCGGCGATCGGGCTGCTGATCGTGCTCCTGCTCCCCGGCCGCCCCGGCTCCCGCTGGAAGGAAGACGGCCCACTGCCCAAGCTGAAGCGCCAGTAGGTCGTCTCGGTTAGCTGCGGGCGGGCTTGGTGTTCGGCAGAGGGAGGGTGGTCGAAAAACATGCCTATATGGCCAGTCTTTCGACCAGCCTCCCCATCCGGCGGCCTTGGGACCTCCCCGCCTCATTGCTGCAGTTTTCGCGCCACGTGAGCGCGTCCGAGACCTATCCTCGCGGCGTCAGCCGCCCGGGATCCGGGCGTCTTCGATGGCGGCGAACCCGACTTCGGAACCGGCCGCTCCCGCCGTGCCGCGCTCGCGGGCCTCGTAGGCCACGGCGGCGGCCACGGCGACGGCGACCTCGCGGTTGAATACCGACGGGATGATGTAATCCTCGCGCAACTCGTCGCCGGCCACGATGTCGGCGATCGCGCGCGCGGCGGCGGTCTTCATCTCCTCGGTGATCTGGGTGGCGCGGACGTCGAGCGCGCCGCGGAAGATCCCCGGGAAGCAGAGCACGTTGTTGATCTGATTGGGATAGTCCGAGCGACCGGTGGCGAGAATTCGGGCGTACTTGCCGGCCTGCTCGGGCGAGACCTCGGGGTCGGGATTGGCCATCGCGAACACGATCGGGTCGGGGTTCATCTTGGCCAGCGCCTCCGCGGGCATCACGCGGGCTCCGCTGACGCCGATGAACACGTCCATGCCATCGATCACGTCGGCCGGACCGCCGGTGCGATGGTCGGGATTGGTGCTCTCGGCCAGCGCGCGCTTGCTCGGGTGCATGCTGCCCTCGAGGTAGTCGCCGCGCCCAGTATGCAGGGCACCGCGCGAGTCGCAGCCGACGATGTTGCGCGCGCCGGCGGCGATCAGGATCCTGGCTACGGCGATCCCGGCGGCGCCGAGGCCGACGATCAGGATGTTGATATCCCCGATCCGCTGGCCGGTCAGCGTGAGCGCGTTGAGCATCGCCGCCAGGACGACGACCGCCGTGCCGTGCTGGTCGTCGTGGAACACGGGGATATCCAGTTCGGCCTTGAGCCGGTCCTCGATCTCGAAGCAGCGCGGGGCTGAGATGTCCTCGAGGTTGATCCCGCCGAAGGTCGCCGCGATCGCCTTGACCACCGATACGATCTCGTCGGGCTCCTTGATGTCCAGGCAGATCGGGAACGCGTCGACGCCGGCGAATTCCTTGAATAGCATCGCCTTGCCCTCCATTTCCGGCATCGCAGCGCGGGGACCGATGTCGCCGAGCCCAAGCACGGCGCTGCCATCGGAGACGACCGCCACGGTGTTGCGCTTGATCGTGTACTGGAAGGCCTTGTCGGGATCGTCGTAGATCGCGCTGCACACCCGCGCGACGCCCGGCGTATAGGCCATCGAGAGGTCGGCGCGGGTCTTCAGCGGGCTCTTGTTGTGGACCTCGATCTTGCCGCCGGAGTGCAGCATGAAGGTGCGATCGGTGGTGTCGAGCACGCGCGCGCCGGGCACTGCGTTGACGGCGTCGGTCAGCCGCGGCCAGTCCGTGGCGTCGCCGGTCTCGACCGTGATGTCCCGAACAGTGCGCTTGCCCCCCTCGACCGAGACCAGGTCGACGGCGCCGATCGTGGCGCCCGCCGCCCCGATGGCACTGGCCACCTGGCCAAGCATCCCCGGCAGGTGGTCGATCTCTACGCGTAGCGTGAGGCTGTATTGGGCGCCGGGAGTGCTGGGCATCGCGGGCGAGCGGCATCTTAGTGGTCGTGCGCAGCCCTACCGTCTGGGCCGCTAGTAGGCTCAGATAGGAATGCCTGACGAGCTCTTTTTGATTGATGGAAACAGCCTGGCCTACCGAGCGTTCTTCGCGCTACCGGAGTCGATCGCCACCTCGACCGGGGTGACCACGAACGCCATCTTCGGCTTCGCGTCGATGCTGGTTAAGATCCTCACCGAATACGGACCGAAGGCCACAGTGGTGGTCTGGGACGCCGGCTCGTCGGGGCGCAAGGAGGTCTACGCCGATTACAAGGCGCAGCGCTCGACCCGTCCCGATCTGCTCAAGGAGCAGTGGCCGCACTTCGCGCCGCTGGTCGACGCATTCGGGTACCGCAACCTCTCGGTCAAGGGCTACGAGGCCGACGACGTGATCGCCTCGATCGTCGAACGCGCGCGTCACGAGGAGCCCCCGATTCCGGTGATGGTGGTTACCGGGGATCGCGACGCGTATCAGCTCGTCGACGATGGGATCCGGATCATGACCACATCGCGGGGCATCACCGACACGCGCGTGTATGACCGGGAGGGCGTGATCGACCGGTACGGGATTCCGCCCGAGCTCGTTCCCGACTTCATCGGGCTCAAGGGGGACACCAGCGACAACATCCCCGGCGTCCCCGGCATCGGCGACAAGACCGCCGCCGAGCTGTTGAAGCGGTTCGGCTCGCTGGAGAACGTGCTGGAAAGCGTCGATCAGATCAGCGGCGCCAAGCGCAAGCAAAATCTCGTTCAACACGCCGAGGCCGCCCGCGTCTCCAAGCAGCTGGCCACGGCGCAGCGGGAGATCCCGCTGGATATCGACCTCGCGGAGTTCATCTCCTGCGAACCCGACCGCTCCCGCCTGCGCGACGTGTTTAGGGAATTTGAGCTGCGCGAGCCCTTGCGCCGGCTCGAGGAGGCTCTCGGATCGGCCGAGGCCGCAGCGCCCGCGCCGGCCGCCGATCAGGCGATCACGGCCCGCGTGCGCCAGGCCACCGTCGCGGATGTCGCGCGGGTGCGTCATACCGAGGTGACGGTGGCGGTGCGCCCCCCGCAGACGCCGGAGGGGGCGCTGTTCGCCGACGCCGCCGCCTGGCACTTCGCCGTGTTCGCCGATGGGGCCAAGGAGGTCCTGGTCGGCGAGTGCGCCTCCCCGGAGGAGGTCGTCCAGGCGATCGGGACGCGCCCGGCGATCGCCCACGACGCCAAGTCCCTGAGGGTCGTGCCCGACGTCCTGGCGCACGACACCGAGGTCGCCGCCTACCTGCTCGAGCCGGCGCGCCGGGCGTATCCGTTCCGCGAGCTGTGTGAGGAGCGCGGGCTCGGGGCCGACCTGGAGGACGAGGCGGCCCGCGACGCGGTGCTCGCACACGCCCTGGCCGGTTGGCAGCGGGAGGAGATCCGCAGCCGCGGGCTGACGGATCTGCTGAATCACGTCGAGCTGCCGCTGGTGCGCGTGTTGCGGAAGATGGAGACGGCGGGGTTGAAGCTCGACACCGCCCGCTTGGCGGAGATCTCCGGGCGGGTCAAGCTGGAGGCCGACGCGCTCGAGCTGGAGGTCTTCGACCTGGCCGGCGAGGAATTCATGCTCGGCTCGCCCCGCCAGCTCGAGGAGGTCCTGTTCGGCAAGCTCGCACTCTCTCGCAAGCGGCGCGGCAAGACCGGCTACTCGACCGACGCCCGCGTCCTGCAGGCGATCCGCGGCGAACATGAGGTGATCCCCAAGATCGAGCGCTGGCGCGAGCTGACCAAGCTGGCTCAAACCTATCTGGACGCGCTGCCGCTGCTGATCGCCGGCGATGGCCGGATCCACACCACGTTCAACCAGACCGCCGCCGCCACGGGCCGGTTGTCGTCGAACAACCCGAACCTGCAGAACATCCCGATTCGCACTCCGCTCGGCCGCGAGATCCGCGCCTGCTTCATTGCGGAGCCGGGCAAACTGCTGGTCTCGGTCGATTACTCGCAGGTCGAGCTGCGGCTGCTGGCGCACATCGCCGGCGAGGACGCGCTCAAGGAAATTTTTCGGCGGGGGGAGGATGTCCACACCGCCACGGCCTGTCGCGTGTTTGGGGTTACACCGGACCAGATCGACCCGGGCATGCGATCGAAGTCGAAGATGATCAACTACGGAATCGTCTACGGGCTCTCGGCCTACGGAATGGCCGACCGGCTCGACATCCCTCAATCGGAGGCGGATGAGTTCATCCGGCGCTACTTGGACGGCTTTCCCGCGGTGGGGCGGTTCATCGAGCAGACGATCGATCAGGGCACCGAGCACGGCTACGTCTCGACGCTGTTGGGCCGCCGGCGTCAGGTTCCGGAACTGCGGGCTCGGAGATGGGAGCTGCGCAAGCAGGGGGAGCGCTTCGCGGTGAATATGGTGATCCAGGGAACGGCGGCCGACATCATGAAGGTCGCGATGGTGGACTGCGACCGTGCGCTGCGTGAATCGGGACTGCGGTCGCAGCTGGTGCTGCAGATCCACGACGAATTGCTGTTCGAGGGACCGGCTGAGGAGGCCGACGCGGTCCAGAAGCTGGCTCGCAAGCAGATGGTGCGGGCGTTCGACATGGATCCGCCGCTCGCCGTCGAGGGCGGCCGCGGGCCCAACTGGCTGGCGGCGAAATGATCCGCCGATCGGGGTTGGGGCTGGCGCTGTGTCTGCTGCTGGTCTGCGCCTCCGGAGCCCAGGCCAAGCGGCCGGACGGGATCATCCCCGACATCCCCACGGGTTCGAGCCCGCCGAGCTGGTCGGTGGTTCACGGTTCGCCGCTGGCCCACAGCGCCAGCCTGCCCTACCGGGGGGGACCGGTTCTCCACAGCAATCGCACGCACGTGATCTTCTGGGCGCCCGGCGGCAGTGGCCTGGCCTATCCGCCGGGCTACGAGGCGCTGGTGGAGCGGTTCCTGGCCGGCGTCGCGGCCGACAGCCACAAGCCGACCAACGTCTACAGCCTCAGCGGCCAGTACGCCGACTCGAGCGGCCCGGCGGCCTACGCCTCGGCCTATGGGGGCGCGGTGCTGGACACCGATGCGCTCCCTCGCCGGGGCTGCTCCGAGCCCCCGCTCACCGGCCCCGGCTGGACGCTCTGCGTAAACGACGCCCAGATCCAGACCGAGATCGCGCACGTGATCGGAACCGACAACCTCCCCACCAGCGACCACGACATCTACTTTCTGGTGATGCCCGAGGGCCTCGGTGCCTGCGTGGCCGGGGGCCCGGACTACTGCTCGCTCGGCGGTACCACGCCCGCCGGCACCCCGCTCGGCAGCTTCTGCGGCTACCACTCGGCCACCTCGGACGGAATCCTCTACGCGGTGATTCCGTTCAACGGCGTCAACGGCCACTGCCAGTCCGCGAACCCTCGTCCGAATTCGAGCACGGCCGACCCGACGATCTCGACCATCAGCCACGAGCACAACGAGATGGTGACCGATCCCTACGCCAGCGCCTGGATCGACCCCTATACCAGCTACGAGAATGGGGACCTCTGCATCACGGCATACAGCCGGGAGCTCGGCGGTAGCGGAGCGGGCGCCTGGAACGAGGTAATCGGCGGCGGGCACTACTTCCTCCAAGCCGAGTGGAGCAACTGGGATCAGGGCTGCGCCGGGCGGACCGAGCCCGACACCGCCTCCTTCCCCGCCCCGGCCCACCCTTGGGCGGCGCAGACTCTGAAGTTCACCGCCCGGGCGCACGCGGCGCACGGCTCGATCGTCGCCTACAACTGGTTCTTCGGCGACCGACCGACCGGCCGGCATCGGAGCGCCTCGCACACCTACCGGCGGGGCGGGAGCTACCGCGTGGTGCTGCGCACTACCGACAACGCCGGGCTGTGGGCGTACTTCGCCCGCACGCTCAGGGTGGGGAAACCGGTGGCGCTACGCCGCGGCGGGTAGGACGATGCCCACCGGGGCAGCCCCGGGCCTGATCGCATAGTCCGGGTGAGCGATGTCGAGGTAGTGCCCGAACGACCAGTCAACGAATCGCTTGGCGCCGATCGCCCGCAGGCCCGGTCCCAGCACCCGCGGCGGAACGCGCGGCACCAGCCGCTGGAGGCGCAGCAGCCACTCGAACTTCGAGGCGTGCGTTGCGCTGAACGCTCCGTAGTTGGCCAGCGCCGCCGGGCGGGTGCGGTGGCCGGCATGCACGGCGCGCAGCTCCCGCCCGCAAGCGATACCGAAGTACAGCGCGGTGCGGATCCCCTCGGCGGTCAGGGGCAGGCAGTGCCCGGCGGAGTCGCCGACGAAGAAGACCCCGTCCTCGGTCGCCTCACGGATCTTGTGCGGGATCCAGTTCCCCTGGTAGCGGACGGGATCCCGGCTCAGGTCCTCGGCCAGCCGCACCGTCGGCTCCTTGACGTGAAAACGCGGGTCGAACGAGCCAACGCCCACGCGGATCTCATTCTCCGCGGGAAAGCTCCAGCCGTAGCCGGCGGGCACGTAGGAGCGGTCGATCCAGACCTCCAGGTCCGAGCCGGAGCCGTGCGGATGCACCTCCAGGCCACGGGACAAGTAGGCGTCCGGGGGTTGGATCGCCGCGCCGCCGCCGAGCACCCGCCGCCAGCCCAGGGCGTCGACGATCAGCGGGGCCCGGATGTCCCCGCGATCGGTGTGAACCACGTGCCGAGAATCGGCGCCAGCCGATTCTCCAACGGAATCGCCGTCAGGCGATTTCGCGTCAACTTTGGCTGTCTCGAACTCGAAGTCCCCCTGCTGGGCGAGCAGGCCGCACAGCGTCCGGTAGTCGAAGGTCGAGAACGTCCAGGGCAGGTCGTAGCGGACGCTGCGGTGTGGCGTGTGGATGACGAGCTCGGGGAAGGTCTGCTGCAGCGATTCCTGCAGGCCGAGGACCTCAAGCCAGCCGGTGGGGATTCCGCAGGCCGAGGTCTGGCGCTCGCCAATCTGGTAGCGGTCGATCATGAGCACGTCGGCGCCGCTGCCCGCGAGCTCGCGGGCGACCGCGAGACCGGCAAAACTGGCGCCGCAGATCAGCACGTCGCAGTCTCGATTCAATGGCGTTCGCTGCTCGCCGCGCTTGGTCGCTCGCCGTGGCATCGGGGGGCTGATGATACGCAGCGGCCGCGGAAGCATCGCGGCGTTGGCGCCCGCTCGACATCCGGTCTCGCCAGTCGGCGCCCGCCGCGTCGTCCTGCTGGCTATCCTCCGAAGGACTCATGTCTTCAACTGCAACCCTGAATCCGCCCACCGATCAATCGAACGCAAAGATCGTCGAAGGCTCAGACGGCCTTCTGCTCGAGATCGATGGCCAGATCGTTCCCAACTACGACGCCACGATTCACCCCTTCGCCGAGGGTGACGTCGTCACCGGCCACGTCGTCCGGATCGACAACGACGAAGTCCTCGTCGACATTGGCTACAAGTCCGAGGGCGTCATTCCCGCCAGCGAGCTGTCGATTCGCAAATCGGTCGACCCCAGCGACGAGGTCTCTCTCGGCGAGGAGGTCGACGCGCTGGTCCTCACCAAGGAGGACCAGGACGGCCGCCTGATCCTCTCCAAGAAGCGGGCCCGCTTCGAGAAGGCCTGGCGCAAGATCGAGGCCGCCGCCGAATCCGGCGAGCCCGTCGAGGGCGCCGTGATCGAGGTCGTCAAGGGTGGCCTGATCATCGACCTCGGGGTCCGCGGCTTCCTGCCCGCCTCGCTGGTCGACATCCGCCGGGTCCCCAACCTCGACGAGTACATGGGCTCGGCGATCGAGTGCAAGGTGATCGAGCTCAACCGCTCTCGCAACAACGTGGTGCTGTCCCGGCGCGCGGTGCTCGAGGAGCAGCGCAAGGAGGATCGCGAGCGGATCCTCGACCGGCTCCAACCCGCACAGGTCGTTGAAGGAACGATCTCGAACATCGTCGACTTCGGCGCGTTCGTCGATCTCGACGGCATCGATGGCCTGATCCACATCTCCGAGCTGTCGTGGTCGCACGTGAACCACCCGAGCGAGATCCTTTCGATCGGCGACACCGTCAGCGTCAAGGTCCTGGATATCGACCGGCAGCGGCAGCGGATCTCGCTCGGTCTCAAGCAGACCCAGGAGGATCCCTGGCAGCGCGTCGTCGACACCTACAACATCGGCGACGAGCTCGAGGGGAACGTGACCAAAGTCGTCACGTTCGGCGCCTTCGTCGAGATCCTCGACGGCGTCGAGGGCTTGGTGCACATCTCCGAGCTCGCCCAGCATCACGTCGAGAACCCGCGCGAGATCATCCAGCCCGGCGACCCGGTCCGGGTCAAGATCCTCGAGATCGACTCCGAGCG
>JALYXK010000228.1 GCA_030947145.1 Actinomycetota bacterium | reverse complement strand
CTACGACGGACCGTCGAGGAGTTCGATCTCGCCTGCTCGCGCTTCCGAGCGGACTCCGAGCTGTGCGCGCTGAACCGCGCGGCGGGCGCCACCGTTCGCGTGAGCCCGCTGCTGCTGGAGGCGGTCGGCGCCTCCCTGCGCGCCGCGCGGCTCACCGACGGCGACATCGACCCGACGGTGGGCGGGGCGCTGATCTCGCTCGGGTATGACCGTGACTTCGACTCGATCGCGCCCGGAGGCCCGATCTCGGTCGTCTCGGTCCCGGGTTGGCGGACGGTGGAGATCGATGCGCAGGCGTCAACTGTCCGGCTGGCCGCCGGCGTCGAGCTCGATCTCGGCGCCACCGCCAAGGCGCTGGCCGCCGATCGCGCCGCGGCGAGGGCGCAGGCCACATCCGGGTGTGGCGTGCTGGTGAGCCTGGGCGGCGACGTCTCGGTCGCCGGAGCAGCGCCGGCCTCGGGATGGCGAGTGCGCGTGACCGATGATCACCGCTCGAGCGTGGAGGCCCCGGGCCAGTGGATCTCGCTCAGCGGCGGCGGTCTGGCCACCTCGAGCTCGGCGGTGCGCCGGTGGCGGACGGCGTCCGGGATGGCCCATCACCTGATCGACCCCGGCACGGGCGCGCCCGCCGCCGTCTTCTGGAGAACCGTGAGCGTGGCCGCCGGATCGTGCCTGGACGCGAACATCGCCAGCACCGCCGCGATCGTGCGCGGCCGGCGGGCGTCGCGCTGGCTGGCCTCGCTGGACCTGCCGAGCCGGCTGGTCAGCGCCGAGGGCAGGGTCACCCACGTGGCCGGCTGGCCGTCGCTCGGTGACGACCTGGAGCCGGTGGCGCCTTCCTTCGACGTCAGCGGTGGGCCGGTGGCCTGATGCTGGGGCTCGCGGCCACGACCACCCAGGCGTACTGGTACCTGACCCGAGCCACCGGAGCCGTGTCGCTGCTGCTGCTGACGGCCGTGGTGGTGCTGGGGGTACTCGGCTCGCTGCGGTTCGGCGCGGCGCCGCGCTGGCCGCGGTTTGCCGTCGACTCGCTGCACCGGGACCTCTCCCTGCTGGCCATCGGCCTGCTGGTGCTGCACGTGATCACCAGTGTCTTGGATTCGTTTGCCCCGATCTCGATCGTCGAGGCGGTGGTCCCGTTCACCGGCACCTACCGGCCGCTGTGGCTCGGGCTCGGGGCGCTGGCCTTCGACTTCATGATCGTGCTGGTGCTGACCAGCCTGGTCCGGCGGCGCCTGGGCTACGGCGCGTGGCGCGCGATCCACTGGCTGGCTTACGCCAGCTGGCCGATCGCCGTGCTGCACGGCCTCGGCACGGGCAGCGATACCAAGCAGGTGTGGATGCTGGCTCTGACCGTGGCCTGTGTCGCCGCGATGGTGATCGCCATCCTGGTGCGGATCGCCCGGGCCGGGCCGGTCGCCGAGCGCATCCGCGGGCCGGCGACCGTCCTGAGCGTGCTCGCGCCGATCGGCCTGGCCATCTTCACGCTGGCCGGACCCCTGGAGACGGGCTGGGCCCGGCGCGCGGGGACGCCCGCGCCGCTGCTTGCGCACTCCTCGTCTCGCGCCGTCGCGTCCGCGCGGGTGAGCCGCCCCGCCCGCCGGAGCCTCGGCCTGCCGTTCTCGGCCCGCTTGCAGGGCACGCTCAAACAGACCTCACAAGCCGGGGGCGCGATTCTCGACATCGCCCTGCGGCTCAGCGGAGGACACGACGGGCGGCTGCGTATTCGCCTGGCCGGGGCTCCGCTCGGCGGCGGCGGGCTGTCCCTGACCGGTAGCCAGGTCGACTTTGTCGCGGCCGGGCTGCCGTCGGTGCTAGCCGGCCGGGTGGTTCAGCTCCAGGGAACCCAGTTTCTCGCCCGTGTCGCCGACGCCTCCGGCTCGAGTGTGAACCTCCAGGCCAACCTCCAGATCGATAACCAGACCGGCGCGGTCACCGGCACGCTGTCAGCCACCAGTGCCGCAGGGGGTTCGGCGGGACCGTGAGCCCGGCTGCGCCCGCCCGCCTGCCCAGGTTGCTGGCCGGACTCGACTTCGGCGGCGCGCCGATGACGCTGGCCGATCACCAGCGCGTCCATGGTTCGCTGCCCAGTCTGTCCTCGGAGCAGCTGATCGACGCCGTCGAGCGCAGCGGACTCCGCGGGCGCGGCGGGGCGGACTTCCCGACGGCGATCAAGCTGCGCTCCGTGGCCGGGGGGCGCCGCGGCGCCGTGCTGGTGGTCAACGGCAGCGAAACCGAGCCGGCCAGTGCCAAGGATCGGTTGCTGCTCTCCCGCCTGCCGCACCTCGTGCTCGACGGAGCCGTCCTCGCCGCCGCCGCCATCGGGGCGCGGGAAGTCATCGTCAAGCTCGGGGAGCGGGCCGGCGCCGTGGCCCGGGCACTGGAGGGGGCGATCGCAGTGCGGGGCGAGGATCGAGTCAGAATCGGCGTCGCCACCGGACCCGACGGCTACGTGACCGGCGAGGAGAGCGCGGTCATCCACGCCCTGAACGGCGGCCGCGCGGTGCCCACCTTGGTCCCTCCGCGGCCGTACGAGCGCGGCTACCGCGGCCGGCCGACGCTCGTGCAGAACCCGGAGACGCTGGCGCAGATCGCGCTGGTCGGGCGCTACGGCCCGCGCTGGTACCGGGAACTCGGCACCGCTGCCGATCCGGGGTCGGCGCTGGTGACGATCTCGGGGGCGGTGGCCGCCCCGGGCGTTTACGAGCTGGCCTTCGGGACTTCCCTGCGGGACCTGCTGGCCGCCGCCGGTGGACCGGTGGAGCCCCTCCGGGCGCTGCTGATCGGAGGCTACTTCGGCACCTGGGTGCCCGCGGAGCAAGCCCTGGGGATCCGGCTGGCCCGCGAGGACCTGCGTCGGGCGGGATCCTCGCTCGGGTCGGGCGTACTGATCGCCCTGGGCGAGAGCTCCTGCGGATTGCACGAGAGCGCCCGGGTGATCGACTACCTCGCGGCCCAGTCGGCGGGCCAGTGCGGTCCGTGCGTCTTCGGGCTGAGGGCGATCGCCGATGCCTTCGGCGCGCTGGCCGACGGCGCCGGCGACGATCGGCTGCTCCGCGTGCGCCGGTGGTCCGAGGACGTGCGCGGACGCGGCGCCTGCCACCACCCCGACGGCGCGGTGCGGTTCGTGCGCAGTGCGATCGGCGTGTTCGCCGATGAACTGGCCGAGCACCGAGGCACGCGCTGCCTGGCGGCGCCGGCCGGACTGCCCTTCACCCAGCCGCCGGCCGCGGTCCTATGAGCCGAGTGCTCCGGGTGAACCCGATCATGTGCGACGGTCACGGGCTCTGCGCCGAGTTGCTGCCCGAGCTGATCCGGCTCGACGACTGGGGCTACCCGATCATCGACCCGCCCGAGGTCCCGCCTGGGCTGGAGGGGCTGGCCCGCAAGGCCGTGGACGCCTGTCCGACCCTGGCCCTGTTGCTAGCCGAGCGGGACCCCTGGCTCAGTCGGGACTGACCGGAGGGCCGGGCTCAGGGGGGGCGCCGGTTCCGGCCGGTACCAGCTCGAGTTGCCACCAGGCGACGTCGTGCCAGGCGCCCGCCTTCCAGCCGACCCTCCGGTAGACCCCCACCGGCTGAAAGCCGATCCCCTCGTGCAGGGCGACGCTTGCGGGGTTCGGCAGGGTGATCCCGGCCAGCGCCACATGCAGCCCGTGACGCGCCAGCAACGGCAGCAGCTCCCCGTAGAGGGCACGGCCGACGCCGCGGCGGTGGTGCTCGGGGTGCACGTAGACGCTGACCTCGGTCGCCCAGCGATAGGCGGCGCGCGCTCGGTGTGGTCCCCCGTAGGCGAAGCCGGCGACCTGCCCATCGTCCTGGGCGACCAGCCAGGCGTGGCTGGCCGAGTTCTGCTCGATCCGCCGGTACAGCTCGGCGCGATCCGGCGGCACGAGCTCGAACGAGACGGCGCTGTGGTTTACGAACGGCTCGTAGATCGCCGCGCAGGCGGCGGCGTCATCGCCGGTGTCGGTGTCCGCGGGACGAATGAGCATCGCGTGACTGTAAGGGAGCCGATCGGCTCAGTGGCTCGATCCCGGAGCTGACGTGCATGGCGGCCCAGCAGGCCGGGCCGCCGTGGCAGCGCTTCAGGTTCAGCAGCTCGATGTGCAGGAGCGCGCGGTCGAACGGAGTCAGCGTGTCGGCGATGTTGTGCAGCTCGAACGGGTCG
>JALYXK010000224.1 GCA_030947145.1 Actinomycetota bacterium | reverse complement strand
CCGGCGACCCGGATCGAGCCCTCGGTGGGCTCGAGCTCCTTGATCAGCAGGCGCATGACCGTCGATTTCCCGGAGCCGGTCGATCCGACCAGGAAAACGAACTCTTCGCGGTCGATCGAGAATGTCGCCTGATCGAGTCCGGCGTTGCCGCTGTATCGCTTGGAGACGCCGCGAAATTCGATCACGGCCGACGGGCTGGGAGCCGCACCGGATGGCCTCACGGGACGCGCGCTCGGCGCGTTTGGGGGTCGGCCGACGGGCGCCGAAGCGACCCGGCGGCGGGTGCGGTGCTGGGATTCTGAGCTAGCCATAAGGTGCGGCCAGACTAGCGGGACAGCTCAGTCAGCGGCCACCAACGGGCGTCCTGCAACGGGATTTGCAGGCAGTTTCCTAAACCCGTGATTAAACGTTCGCGGGGAGCCCCTGTAGCTACGGGGCTTTTCGGCCCGGGCCGCTAACTTTGTGGCCTTGACGACAATCACCACGAAAATCCTCCCCAACGGACTCCCGCTGTATCGAATCGCCGTCGAGGGCACCCGCGCGGTCACGCTCCTGGTCACGTTCGAGGCCGGGGCTCGAACCGAGCGCCCCGAGGAGAACGGGATGGCCCATTTCCTCGAGCACCTCGTCTTCAAGGGCGGCCAGAAGTACGAAACCTATCGCGACGTCAACGAGGCGGCCGAGCGGATCGGCGCCGTCCTCAACGCCTACACCAGCCACGACCTGGTGGCCTTCCACATCACCGCCAGAGCCGAGCGCGGGCTGGAGGCCGCCGACCTGCTGACCGACTTCGTCGGGCGGGCGCGGATCGACGGCGAGGAGCTCGACCGAGAGCGCGGAGTCGTCGTGCAGGAGATCGCGCGGGCCAACGACCAGCCGTCCACCATCGCCGAGCATCTGATCGACCAGGCCGTATTCGGCGAGCATCCGCTGGGCCGACCCGTGCTGGGCAGCACCGAGCACATCCGCGACACCTTCACCCGCGAGGGCATCGTGGCGTTCCGCTCCCGCCGCTGGGCGCCGGAGCGCGGGGCGGCCTTCGCCGTCGGGAACCTCGATGCCCTGGGCGACGACGGCGAGCTGGCCGAGTGCTTCGGACGCTTCGCCCCCGCGCCGCCGCCCGACCCCTACGAGCCGGCCCCGGAGTTCGCCCCCCGGGTGCTCGTCCAGGAGCGCGACTCCAACCAGTCGCACCTGCGGATGTCCTACCGCCCGGCGATCGAAGTATCGGACCCGCGCCAGCGGGCGGCGCTGGCCATCTACTCGACGCTGCTCGGTGGCTCGATGGGCTCGCGCCTGTTCGACGAGATCCGCGAGCAGCGCGGCCTCGCCTATTCGGTTCACTCCGTCCCCCACTCCTACGCCGACGTCCCGGTGCTCCAGCTCTCGGCCGGACTGGACTCCAGTAAGTGCATCGAGGCCTACCGGCGGATGCGGGAGATCGTCACCGAACTGCGCGAGGATGGTCCGACCGCATCCGAGCTCGAGCGGGCCCGGGCCTACGCCGCCGGCGCGCGGACGATCGGCTTTGAGAACAGCGGCGCGGTCGCCCGGCACGCCGCCCAGCAGGCGGTCGTGTACGGGGAGGAGGTCGATCCCGACAGCTCGATCGAGCGGCTCGACCAGGTCAGCTTCGACGATGTCCGCACTGTGGCCGCCGAGATCGAGGATCGGCTCTCGATCGCCTGCGTCGGGCCCCACACCGCCGACGAATTCGACTGAGCAGGAGCGTCGGGGCCGAGCAGCGCGGGGACCGTGGCGCATCCGTCGGGCCGATTGGCCATCCTTGCCCGGTGCGCGGAGCACAGGCGAGAGGGAAGGCAAGGGCCGCGCTGGTCGTCGCGATCCTGGCTCTGGCCGGGGTCGTGACTCTGGCGATGGCCGGCTGCGGCGGAGGATCCCCTACCGCCAAACCGGGATCGCCGGGAGCCCGCTCGCCGGGGGCCGGGGGGTCGAAGCTCCCGGCGCGCTCGTCAGCTCCCGCGCGCCCGCACGCCAAGCCGGTGGTGCCGAAGGCGTTGATCAAACTGCGCAAGTCCCTGGCCCGCGCGCTGCGCAAGGCCGGACCCGGGGCGGGAGTCGCCGTCTACGACCTGACCAAGCACCAGTTCCTGTTCACCCTACGGGCCGACGTTCGGAGGCCGCCGGCGTCCGTCGAGAAGCTCTACACGACACTGGCGGCAGTGAACCGGCTCGGGGCGAATGCCACCCTGCCCACCTCGGTCCTGGCCACCGGTCACCTGCGCCCCGGTGGTGTCTGGCCCGGCAACCTGTACCTGAAGGGGGGCGGCGATCCGACCTTTGGCGACGGAGCCTTCAACCGCACCTGGGAGCTCGGTTACGGCTCGACGGCCACCGAGCTGTCCCAGCAGCTGCTGGCCACGGGGATCCGTCGAGTGCAGGGCAAGGTGATCGGCGACGAGTCGCTGTTCGACACCCGGCGCGGTGGCCCATCGACCAATTTCGCCCCGGACCTGCCCGACTTCGGCGGTGAGCTGAGCGCGCTCACCTACGATCACGGCTCCACGCTCGGCGGCGCGCATTCCCCCGCGGCCTTCGCCGCCAAGCAGCTGGTCCAGACCCTCAAGGCCGGGCACGTCAAGGCCACGGCGTCGCCCGACACGGGCACGCCGCCCCGGGGCGCGCGCACGCTGGCCACCGTCACCTCCCCGCCTTTGTCGGTATTGCTAAGGCTGATGGACGTCCCGTCGGATGACCTCTTCGCGGAGATGCTGACCAAGCAACTCGGGGCGCGGTTCGCCCGGGACGGGAGCATCGCCGCCGGCGCCCGGGTGATCGCGGCCACGATCGGCCGCCTCTACCACCTCCATCCGGTCATCCGCGACGGCTCGGGACTATCCCGCGACGATCGCTCTTCTCCTCTGGAGGTCGTCGACCTGTTGCGCAAGGTGTGGCGCACCCCCGCCGGCGATCAGCTCGTCGCCTCGCTGCCGACGGTCGGCGTATCGGGGACGACCAGGCGGATCGCCAACGGCACCGCCGCCCAGGGACGCTGCCTGGCCAAGACCGGCACGCTCAACGGCGTCACCAACCTCGCCGGCTTCTGTCACGCCCGGGGTCACCGGGGACTCGCCTTCGCCCTGTTCCTCGACGGCCCCCCGAACTGGCAGGCGCTTCCGCTGGAGGGTCAGATGGTCGCCGCGCTCGCCGCGTACTGATCCAGTAAGACGATGCGAAGATCGTGGTGCGGACGTTGCACCACCGGCGGCGCGCGGCGAGAATTCACGGCGTGGAGGCAAGCCCGACGGTCAACCGGCAGGAGTTGCGCGGCTACCTGGCCCGGATCGCCGACCGCTGGCCGATCGAGGTGGCGCGGCTCGGCGGCGCCCGGGTCGCCGACGAGCAGGGCGCGCCGCCGCAGCGAGAGCGCGGGCCGGAGTACGTCCTCGTCCTGGTGTCCCCGGCCTACGACGGGATGCCGTGGCTCGAGCGGGTCTACCAGGCCGGCTCGCTGTGGGACGCCTTCGAGATGGGCGACCAAGCCGACGTGCACTGCTACACGCCGGCCGAGTACGAGCGCAAGCGCATCTCGCTGCGAGTCGTGCGCGAGGCGGCCGAGCGCGGACTCGACCTCCTGTCCGAGGACTAGCGGTACCGATACCCCTCGGGGTGTGGGATATATCCCTACCCATACCTGAGGAATCGCCCAACCCCTCAGGAAATCGAGACCATCCGCTCGATCGGGATCCGCGCCCGCGCCGCGATCGCCGCATCGACCTTGACCTCGTGCACGTCGTCGCGCAGGGCGTCGCGGAGCTTGGGCAGCGTGATCATCTTCATGAAGCGGCAGCTGGCCGCCTCGTTGGCGGCGATGAACTCGACGTCGGGCGCCGACTGGCGCAGCGGGTAGAGCATTCCGGTCTCGGTGGCCACGATCGCCGTGCGGATCTGGCCATCCGCGCCGTCGGCCTGGTGCTCGCGAGCGTAGCCCAGCATCCCGCCGGTGGAGAGCATATGCACTCCCTCGGAGTCGACGTCGCCGGCGGCCACGTACTCCATCACGCTGGTGGAGCAGCCGCACTCGGGGTGGATCAGGAAGTCCGCGCCCGGATGCGCGGCGCGGACCGCGGTGATGTCCGCGGGCCGGATCCCGGCATGGACGTGGCACTCGCCGTCCCAGACGTGCATCGTCCGGCCGAGCGTCTTCTCGACGTAGGCGCCGAGGAACATGTCCGGGCCGAACAGGATCTCGGTGTCGTCACCGTGCTCGCGGTAGATGTGCTCGACGACCTGGACCGCGTTGGCGGAGGTGCAGCAGTAGTCGGTATCGGCCTTGACCTCGGCCGTGGTGTTCACGTACATCACCACCAGCGCTCCGGGATGACGAGCCTTCCACTCGTGCAGCTGATCTGCGGTGATCGAGTCGGCCAGCGAGCAGCCGGCGTCGGGGTCGGGGATCAACACGCGCTTCTCCGGGCAGAGGATCGAAGCCGTTTCGGCCATGAAATGGACGCCGCAGAACAGGATCGTTCCGGCGTCCGCCCCGGCGGCCCGCTGGGAAAGCCCCAGCGAATCGCCGACGTAATCGGCGACGTCCTGAATCTCGGGTAGCTGGTAGTTGTGGGCGAGGATCACCGCGTCGCGCTCGCGAGCCAGCGCCCGGACCTCGTCCTGCAGCGCCGGGATGTTCTCGAGCAGCAGCGGCGCGTCGCTCGCGCCGAGGATCGGCAAATTCATGGCAGCGCCTGGAGCAGAAGGGAGAGATCGAGTGCCGGTGCGCTGTGGGTGAGCGCCCCGACTGACACGAATTGTACGCCGGTGCTCGCGATCTCCCTGAGCGTCTCGAGCGTGACCCCACCGCTGGCTTCGAGCTCGGCCCTTCCGGCGACATGCCGGGCCGCCGCGCCCAGCTGATCGACCGTCATGTTGTCCAGCAGGATACGGATCCCGCCCGCCCCGCCGGCGCCCAGCGCCTCGTCGACCTCGGCCAGCGTCCGGCACTCGACCTCGAGGGGCAGTCCGGGCGCGTAGGCGCGCGCGCGGCGGACCGCCTCCCCCACGCCGCCGGCCAGCGCGGCATGGTTCTCCTTGATCAGGATCGCGTCGTAGAGGCCCAACCGGTGGTTGGTGCCCCCGCCGGCCGCCACCGCCGCCTTCTCCAGCGCCCGCAGGCCGGGCGTCGTCTTGCGCGTGTCGAGGATCCGGGCGCCGGTGCCCTCGACGGCCTGCACGCAGCGGGCGGTCAGCGTCGCCACGCCCGACAGTCGCTGCAGGAAGTTCAGCGCCGTTCGCTCCGCGGTGAGGATCGCCCGGGCCGGACCCTCGACGCTGAGCACGGGCCCGCTTTCCCGCCAGACGCCCTCGGCGGTCAGGCGCCGGCAGCGGGCGTCGGGGTCGAGCGACCCGAATGCCAGCTCGGCGGCCTCCAGTCCGAACACGACGCCCGGGGCCTTCTGGGTGATCAGCCCGCGGGCGCGCGCGTCCGCGGGCACGGTCGCCGCGCTGGTCACGTCGCCGGCGCCGACATCCTCGGCCAGGGCCCGCGCGGTGAGCGCGATCAGATCTCCGGGGTCCATGGGCGCCCGAGAATACGACCCCTCGCAGTAGGCCTGGGTCTGATACGTTCGGCGCGCTGTCCGCGTCGGGCGGGGCAATGCACCCCGGCGCGGTTCGTCTCAAACGAGGAGGATTCAGTTGTTTTCGCGTCTGATCAAGCTATCGAGCGCGTCGGTCGCCGCGTTCGGCGTTCTCGGTGCCGTAGCCGGCGCCGCGGGGCCACCGCCTCCGACGGCGACCAACGGCCACGCAGTTCAGCAGGTGGCCGCCGGGCTCGCCACCCCCACTTCTTTCGCCTTCGGCGCCGGTCGGGTCTTCGAAGGCGACGGCGGTAGCCAGGACGGCAAGACCAAGGGCGGAGTGTTCGTGCTCGCGAACGGGGCGGGCACCCGGCTGGCCGGCTCTCCGCCGTTCGTCGCCGGGCTCGCCTGGCGGAAGAACGTTCTCTACGTCAGCGCCGGTTCGATGTTGCTGGCCTGGACCGGTTGGAACGGCACCAGCTTCTCTAAGCGCAAGACGATCTACAAGGCGCCGAAGGGATTCACTGGCTTCAACGGCATCGCATTCGGCGCCAATGGCCGGCTCTACGCGGGTGTCAGTCTCGCCTCGAACAACGACTTCAAGCCCGAGAAGGCCCCCTACGCCTTCGACGTCCTGTCGTTTACCGCGGCGGGCAAGGACCTGAAGGTCGAGGCCACCGGCCTGCGCCAGCCCTGGCAGATGGTGTTCCCGAAGGGCTCCTCCTCGCCGCTGGTCTCCGATCTCGGCCAGGACGGCGGTGCGAAGAACCCACCCGACTTCATCTACCGGATAAAGCGGGGCTCCGCCGCCGGCTTCCCCGGCTGCAACTGGACGAAGCCCAAGGCCTGCAAGGGCTTCGTCAAGCCGTTTCAGATGTTCGCGCCGCACACGTCGGCGATGGGGCTGGGCATCATCGGAAAGTCGCTCTTCATCTCCGAGTTCGGCACCCAGCAGGTCGTTTCCATGCCGGTGTCCGGCGGTAAGGTGACGCCCCTGCTCACCGGTTTCGTGGCACCGATCGTGGGCCTGGCCACCAACCAGGGATGGGTCTACGTCGGCGAGTTGACCGGCCAGGTCTTCCGCGTCAGGCCGTAAGACCGCCGCCCCGCTACGGCTTCCCGAGACCTGTCCGGTCCCGGGAAGCCAGGGTCCGCGGCTGAGTGAGTCGCCGGCCCTAACCCGGCGGGTCGAGGACCAGCACCCGCAAGGTGGCGAAACTCGGGTCCGCCGCTCCGTGCAGCCGGGCGCCGGCACCGGTGAGCTCGCGCAGGTAGGCCACCACGTCCGCGCTCACGCGCTCGCCGGGCAGCAGCGACGGGACGCCGGGCGGGTAGCCGGCGATCGCCTCACAGGAAACCCGGCCAATCGCCTGCTGGACCGGCACGGCCTCGCTGGGACCGAGGAACGCGTCCCGCGGGGCGACGACCATCTCCTGCTCCAGTGCCGTGGGCGGGCGCACGACCGCGAGGTCCCGGCCCGGGCGGGTGATCCGCTTGACGGTCTCGGAGAAATCGTGCGCGAGGCGCTGGAGCGCCTCAACCGACTGCCCCAGGCCGAGCACGAGCACGATCGTCACGTGAGTCGCCAGCTCCACGTAGATGTCGTAGGAGGCGCGCAGCTCGGCCGCCACCTCGTAGCCGGTGCAGCCGGTCCCGCGGACGTCGACGACGATCCGCAGTGGGTCCCAGCCGGCGATTCCCGGCCGTCCCACCATCCCCTCGCCGACCACGCTGCAGCCCGGAATCGCGTCGAAGTCCGCGCGCGCTCGAGCCGATGCGGCGATCGTGCGGTCCAGCAGCGCCTCACCGTGAACGGCCAGCTGGCGGCGAGCGGCGTCGAGTGAGGCCATCAGGAGCGAGCTGGGACTGGTGGAGCGCACGAGCCGGACCGCCCGCGCCACGGCGGTTGGGTCGACCCGGTCGCCGTGGCCGACCAGCAGCATGGCGGACTGGGTGAGGCTGCCGACGATCTTGTGAGTGGAGGCGATCATCGCGTCCGCTCCGAGCCGCAGCGGCGACTCGGGCAGCTGGGCGTGAAAGCCGAAGTGCGCTCCCCACGCGCAGTCGACGATCAGCGCCACCCCGGCGCGGTGCGCGACCTCGGCGCACGCGGCGACGTCGGCGGCCATTCCGTAGTAGGTGGGCGAGACGATGAATGCTGCGCGGACGTCCGGCGAGCGCCCGATCGCCTGGCCGAGCGCCTCGGGCGTGACCCCGTGGGCCATGCCCAGTTCGGGGTCGTACTCCGGCGAGACGAGCGTGGCCAGGCCACCGCTCAGGACCAGCCCGTCGATCAGGCTGGCGTGCGAGTTGCGCTGGACCACGACGCGCACTCCCGGCGGCGCCAGCGCGAGGCAGAGGGCATGATTGCCCTGCGTCGCCCCGTTGGTCAGGAACCAGGTCTGCCGCGCCCCATAGGCCTCGGCGGCCAGGCTCTCGGCCCGTTCGTAGGGGGTCGGCGAGGGGCCGACGTCGATCCCCTCGATGTCCTGCGGGACGTCGAGCAGCAGCGCGGAGTCGCCGAGCGCCGTCCGGAGGCCGGGATCGGCGCCGTCCCCGCCCTTGTGGCCCGGGACGTGAAAGCGCGTCGAGCCCCGGAAGCCGTAGGCGGTGACCGCCTCGAGGTAGGGCGCCGTCGGCTGCTGAGCCGGAGACCTCACGCGCTCATCCGGGATTCGCGGCCTTGAGCAGGTAGGCGCGCACGAAGCCATCGAGGTCGCCGTCGAGGACCCGGTTGGTGTCGCCCATCTCGTGATCGGTGCGGTGATCCTTGACCATCGTGTAGGGGTGCAGCACGTAGGAGCGGATCTGCGAGCCAAAATTGACGTCCTGGGCCTCCCCCCGCTCCCGGGCGATCTCCTCGCGGCGCCGGCGCTCCTCGAGCTCGAGGATCTTGGAACGCAGCATCGTCATCGCCTCGGCCTTGTTGGAGGACTGCGAGCGCTCGTTCTGGCACTGGACCACGATCCCGGTCGGTTTGTGGGTGATCCGGACCGCCGAGTCGGTCTTGTTGACATGCTGGCCGCCCGCGCCGCTGGCCCGGTAGGTGTCGATCTGCAGATCGTCATCGTCGATCTCCACCTCGGCGGTCGCCTCCACGACCGGCGAGACCTCAACCCCGGCGAAGCTGGTCTGGCGCCGGTTGGCCGAGTCGAAGGGGGAGAGCCGCACCAGCCGGTGGACACCCTTCTCGCTGCCATAGAGCCCGTAGGCGTTCTCGCCCTTGACCCGGAACGTAGCCGACTTGATCCCGGCCTCTTCTCCCGGTGAGACCTCGAGCAATTCGACGCCGAAACCACGCTTCTCGGCCCAGCGCATCTCCATCCGCAGAACCATCTCGGCCCAGTCCTGGGCGTCGGTCCCGCCGGCCCCGGCGTTGACGGTGACCAGCGCGTCGCCGGCGTCGTAACGCCCGGAGAACAGGCGCTCCTCCTCGAGCGCCTGCAGCCGCTCCTGGACTGAGCTGACCTGCTCCTCGAGCTCGGCCGCGATCGCCGGGTCCTCCTCGGCCAGCTCGGCCAGCGGCTCGAGATCGTCGACATCGGCCTGCAGCGAGGAGAACACGCCCAGCTTGCGCGTCGCCCGCGCGTGCTCGGAGCTGACCCGCGCCGCCTGCTCCTGGTCATCCCAGAAGCCCGGCGCCCCCATCTCAGACTCGAGCGTGCCTAACCGGTCGCTCAGCCCAGCTGGGTCAAAGATAGTCCGCGAGCAGGTTCAGCTGTTCGCGGATGGCAGCGAGACGCTGCGAGAGCGGCTCTGAGGGGGCGGTCGACACGGCTCTCACCCTAGCAGCGAGCCGGGGCGTCAAACAGGAGGCGGGCCGCCGCGCCGACCCTGCCGGCGACGGTGGCGGTCCTGCCGGTCCCGGTGCCGGTCACGATGCTCGAGCTGGCGCTCGACACGGTCTAGTTCCGGCGCTGGGCCGTACAGCTGCCAGCCGCTGCGCAGCAGCGGCATCAGGACGACGATCAGGATCCAGATCGGCCAGAACTGACCGCGATGGCTGCCGGCAGCGAAATAGATCACCGTGCAGACCGCGAAGACGCTCAGTCCTCCGCCGGTCTGCTGCAAGAGTCGTCGCTGCAGGTGGGCGCGGCGCTGGGCGATCTCGGCCTTCTGCTGAGCCGGCGTGGCCGGGAGCGCCGGCAGGTCGGCGCGGATCGCGCTCAGCTCCTGATCGGTCTTGGCCCGGTAGGCGGCGCCGAGCCGATCGCTCATCTCCTCCTCGCTCAGCCGGCCCGCGGCGAAGTGCTCGCGGATCTCCTCCGCTGCCCGCTCGCGCTGGTGATCAGAGACGCGGTACGCGGGTGAATCGGACACCGATCAGGCGCCGTGACACTTCTTGAATTTCTTCCCTGAGCCGCACCAGCAGGGGTCGTTGCGACCGATCTGCTCAGCCTCGTCGACCCGACGCTGCTCCACCGGCGGGGGCAACAACGGCTCTTCGCCCGCCTCGACGCTACCGGCCGTGGCGGCCGCCATTGCCACCGCGCTGGGGGCGGCTGAAGCGCCGCCCGAGTAGGTGACGCGACCGCCGCCGGTGGCCGAGCTCGCCGCCCCGCTGGGGCGTCGCTGCGGAATCGGCGGCGCGGCGGCGCTCTGGTCCTCGCCCTCGACGGTCACCTCGACGTGGAAGATCATCCGGGCAAAGTCGCCCCAGACGCTGTTCATCAGGTCGCGGAAGAGCTCGAATGCCTCGTTCTTGTAGGCCACCAGCGGCTCGATCTGGGCAAAACCGCGGAGGTGGATGCCCTCGCGCAGATAGTCCATGTCGTAGAGGTGCTCACGCCAGCGCTGGTCGATGATCTGCAGCAGCAGAAACCGCTCGAGCGCCCGCATCAGCTCCTCGCCGAGTTCCTGCTCCCGCCGGTCGTACTGGGCCAGCGCCTCCTCCTCGAGACGGAGGGTCAGGTCCTCGCGGTCGACCCGGCTGGGATCGATATCGGTGATCACGTCGCTCGGCGTGAAGATCTCCTCCACGCGCCTGATCAGTCCCTCGACGTCCCAGTCCTCGACGAAGTCCCCGGCGGTGTATTCCTCCACCAGCCGCTGGATCAGCCCGACGACCTCTCCGCGGGCGGCGTCCGACATGTCGCGGCCCTCGAGCACCTCGTCGCGGTAGGTGTAGATCACCTCGCGCTGCTGGTTGAGCACGTCGTCGTAATCGAGCGTGTGCTTGCGCATCAGGAAGTGCTGCTCTTCGACCTTTTTCTGCGCCTTCTCGATCTGCTTGGAGAGCATCCCGGCCTCGATCGGCTCCTCGTTGCCCTCCTCGTCCACGCTGCCGAGCTTGTCGAGGATCTTGTAGATCCGCTCGCCCGCGAACAGCCGGACCAGGTCGTCCTGGGCCGAGAGGAAGAACCGCGACTCGCCCGGGTCGCCCTGCCGGCCGGAGCGCCCCCGGAGCTGGTTGTCGATCCGCCGCGACTCGTGCCGCTCGGTGCCGAGGATGAACAGGCCGCCGGCCTCGAGCACCTGCTCGCGAGTGCCCCCGATCCGGCGATCGATCTCCGGTAGCACCTTCGTATAGTGCTCTTCGTAGTCGAGCATCCCCGGCTGCAGGCCGAGCTTGGCCAACTCGAGCTGGGTCAGGTGCTCGGCGTTGCCGCCAAGTTTGATGTCGACGCCGCGGCCGGCCATGTTTGTAGCGATTGTGACCGCCCGGGGCGCCCCCGCCTCGGCGATGATCGCGCCCTCCCGCTCGGCGTATTCAGGCTTGGCGTTCAGGACCTCGTGCTTGATCCCCCGCCTGGTCAACTCGCCGGAGAGAAGTTCGGAGACCTCGACCGAGATAGTCCCGACCAGCACCGGTTGCCCGCCCGAGTGGCGCATCTCGATCTCCTTGGCCACCGCCGCCCACTTACCATCCTTGGTCTTGTAGACCTGATCGTTGCGGTCGGCGCGGACCATGGGCCGGTTGGTGGGGACCTGAACGACCGGGAGCTTGTAGATCTTCATGAACTCGGTCGCCTCGGTGAGGGCGGTCCCGGTCATACCGGCCAGCTTGTCGTACATCCGGAAGTAGTTCTGCAGCGTGATCGTGGCGAGCGTCTGGTTTTCCTCCTGGACGCGCACATTTTCCTTGGCCTCGATGGCCTGATGCAGACCTTCCGACCAGCGCCGGCCCTCGAGGATCCGGCCGGTGAACTCGTCGATGATCTTGACCTCGCCGTCGACCACCGCGTAGTCGACGTCACGCCGATACAACGATTCGGCCTTCAGCGCCTGGATCAGGTGGTTGACCAGATGACCGTTCTCGGCGCGGTAGAGGTGATCGATCCGCAGGAACCGCTCCGCCTTCCCGACGCCCTGCTCGGTGACCGCGACGGTCTTGTGCTTCTCGTCGAACTCGTAGTCGAAGTCGGCGACGAACTCCTTCTTCATCTTCGGGTCCATGCCGTCGGGCGTCTTCCCCGGCACCATGTTCGGCGCCAGCTTGGCGAACTTGGCGTAGAAGTCGGCGGCCTGCTCGGGCGCTCCCGAGATGATCAGCGGGGTCCGGGCCTCGTCGATCAGGATGTTGTCGACCTCGTCGACGATGCCAAAGGTGTGGTAGGGCGACTGGCCCTCTTCCGGCTTTGGCCGCCCACCGTGCTGCACCTTCTCCTCGAGCGTGGTGGCCATGTTGTCGCGCAGGTAGTCGAAGCCGAACTCCGAGTTCGTGCCGTAGGTGACGT
>JALYXK010000188.1 GCA_030947145.1 Actinomycetota bacterium | reverse complement strand
GGACCGAACCATCAGCACCGCTAACCGGACGCTGACTCGGGGCCTGCACCCCTCGGGAGGGAATTCAGCCCCGCTAAAGCGGATTGCGGATTCAGGGCGCCGCTACGTCCCCGCCTAGCACGGTCGCCGAGGATCGTAGCGGCCCCAGGCCTCCCGGGGCGGTGCCTCGAGCCGCGAAGGGCGGAAAAGACATTCAGTAAGCTGCCGCCACCATCGATTCGACCGCGGGAGGGAGAACTATGGATTTTCGTGGTGGCGCGGGCCGTGCGCGGGCAGCGACGGCAGCGGTACTACTGGCCTGCGCGGTGTCTGCGCTGGGTGCGCAGCCGGCCGCGGCGGCGCCGAGGCTCGGCACTCTGTTGTCCGGGCTTCACATCGATCTCGGTTGTGCCAACCCGGCCAACCACGGACTGCTCGGCCGCGTGCTGTCGGCGGCCCGGGTGAATGCCGGGGGTCCCCTGCGCTGCTTCTCGCAGGCGGTCGCCGACAGGCAGGGCCTCGGCCCGAAGCTGATGGCCGGCCCGACCGGTCTCGGCCCGGCGCAGATCCAGTCCGCCTACAAGCTGACCGGTCTCAGCGCCGGCGGTCGGACCGTGGCGATCGTCGACGCCTTCGATGATCCCAAGGCGGCGGCGGACCTGAATTCGTTCCGCAGCGCGTACGGGCTGCCGGCCTGCACGACGGCCAACGGCTGCTTCCGCAAGATCAACCAGACCGGGGCCAGCAGTCCGCTGCCCGCGGGTGACTACGGCTGGGCCGAGGAGATCAGCCTTGACCTCGATGCCGTGTCATCGGCGTGCCCGACCTGCCAGATCGTGCTGGTGGAGGCGAAGTCGGCCAACACCCCGGACCTCGTCGCCGCCGAAGACGCCGCGGCCAGGACAGGCGCCGTCGCGATCTCCAACAGCTACGGCGGTGCCGAGGACTCGACGATCCTGGCCGCCGACGCGCACTTCAACCACCCCGGTGTCGCCATCACCGCGAGCTCGGGCGATTCCGGTTACGGGGTGAGCTGGCCGGCCTCCTCGCCGTACGTGACCGGAGTCGGCGGCACCACCCTGAGCGCGGCCGGTAACGCCCGGGGCTGGACCGAGACCGCCTGGTCGGGCTCCGGCAGCGGCTGCTCGGCCTATGAGCCGAAGCCCAGCTGGCAGCACGATCCCAGCTGCGCCAAGCGAACCGTGGCCGACGTCTCGGCCGACGCCAACCCCAGCTCAGGTCTCGGCGTCTACGACACCTACAACAGCTGCGGCAGCAACTCGATCTGCGATCTGCTGATCGGGCTCGGGCTGGTTCAGGGTCTCGACGGCTGGGCCCAGGTCGGCGGCACCAGCCTGTCCTCGCCGCTGATCGCGTCGGTCTACGCGCTGGCCGGGAACGCCGGGGGCGTGACCTACGGCAGCTATCCGTACGCCCACAGCGGAGCGCTGAACGACGTGACCAGCGGATCCAACGGCACCTGTGCTGCAACCTACCTGTGCACCGCGGTTCCAGGCTACGACGGGCCGACCGGCCTCGGCACGCCGATCGGTACGGGCGCCTTCTAGGCCCGCCGAATTCGACACACCCCGGGTGACGATTACACTCGGGGTGTGTTGATCCTGCCGCCAGGGCACGCGCAACGCGTCGCCGCGCGCCGAGCACTCAACACCCGAGAGCGGTGGATCCTCAGCGGGGTCGGGGCGGTTGTGGCCGCGCTGGCGGTGGCGGTAGTGATCGGGTTCGCCCAGTCCTCCCCGAAGTCCGGTCACGGCTGCGTGTATGTGTCGGTTCCGTCCTCGATGGGCGCGCAGCCGTACTCCGGCTGCGGCGCGAAGGCTCGCCGGATCTGTGCCCAGGTCGGCATCGCCGGCGGTTACTCCGGCTCACTCGCGCGCGCCCTAATTCCGGCCTGCCAGACGGCGGGCCTTCCGGTCGAATCGCCTTGAGGACGATTCAAATGGGGAATCGCCCTGGGGGCTATTCCCCCGGTCGAATCGACTGGAGAAAATCAGGATGACCGACCCCGACGCGTTCCGCGCCCAATTTCCCGTGCTGGAGCAGACGTCTTACCTCAATGCCGGGACCGAGGGGCCGTTGCCGCAGGCCACGGCCGAGGCGGTCCACCGCCGGATCGACAGCGAGGTCGGCCAGGGTCGCTGCGGGCCGGCCTACTTCGAAGCGCTCAAGGATCTCGCCGCCCAGGTCCGCGCCGCCTACGCGCAGGTGATCGGCGCGGAGGCGGAGGAGGTTGCCCTGACCGGCTCGACCACCGACGGCGTCAACACCGTGATCGCGGGTCTGCACCTGCAGGCCGGTGAGGAGATCCTCACCACCGACGAGGAGCACCCGGGTCTCCTGGCGCCGCTGAACCTCGCCCGCCGCCGGCACGGGATCACGGTCCGGGTGGTGCCATTCACCGAGCTGGCCGGTGCGGTCTCGCCTCAGACCCGGTTGATCGCCTGCTCGCACGTCTCCTGGGTCAGCGGCCAGGTGATCGACGTCTCCGGGCTGACCGCGAACGGAGTACCAGTGCTGCTCGACGCCGCCCAGTCGATCGGCGCGGTGCCCGTCGACGTCAAGACGCTCGGCTGCGCCTTCTACGCCGCCTCCGGTCAGAAGTGGCTATGCGGGCCGGAGGGCAGCGGCTGCCTCTACGTCGCCCCGGACCAACTCGAGGACCTGCTCGTCCCCTGGCCCGGCTACGGCTCGCTCGCCGACCCGGCCGACGCGCTCGAGTCGGGGCCGGCCGAGGGCGTCGCGCGGCTGGACCACGGATTCCCGTCGGGGATGCGCAGCGCCTGGGCGCTGGCCTCGCTGAAGGTGCTGGGCGACGCCGGCTGGGACTGGGTCCACGAGCGGGCGGCGACTCTGGCCGCGCGGCTGGCCGACGACCTGCAGGCGCGCGGACTCGAGGTCGGCCCGCGGGGCCGCACGACGCTCGTCTCCTGGAAGGCCGAAGACCCCGCGGCGGAGGTCGAGCGGCTGGCCCAGGAGAGGGTCGTCGTGCGGAGCATCCCGGCCTTCTCGCTGGTCCGGGCGTCGGTCGGCGCCTGGTCCTCGGAGGCCGAGCTCGATCGTCTCGTCGAGCTCGTCGCGCCCTAACCCGTGCCTTGGCTCTGGCTTAGCGCCCCTCAGTCGGCCGGCCGCAGCCCGCGGTCGAGCACGGCGATCAGCCGGTGGAAGCTCTCGTCGAGGTCGAGGGGAATCCCGAACCCGGCTCCCATCTCCAGCGTCACGAAGCCGTGCAGCGCGGCCCGCACCGACCGGGCGCCGTGGATCGCGGCATCGCCCTGCAGCCCGTAGCCCCGAAGCACCGCCAGCACCACCCCGACCACCCGCCGGGCGCCGTCGCGATCGGCAGCGTCAGCGCGCTGAAGCGCCGCGTATGTGCCGGGGTGCTCCTTGGCGTAGGTCCGGTAGGCCGCCGCGATCGCTCCCAGCGCGTCGTGGCCGGCCCGGCCGGCTGCGGCCTCGGCCAGCCGGTCGCCCAGCTCCGCTGCGCCGCGCCGGCCGAGCCGGCGTCGCAAGTCCTCGAGGCCGGCGACGTGGCCGTAGAGCGACGGCGAGCGCACGCCCAGCCGCTGGGCGAGGCCGGAGAGCGTCAGCGCCGGCAATCCATCGGCGTCGGCGATCGCGGCGGCGGCGCTCACCACCCGGTCGGAGTCGAGTCCGGCCCGCGGCATCAGTCCAGCGCCCGCTGGGCCCGCTCCACCGCCTTGTCGATGGCGGCGCGAGGGGCGCGGAAGGCGGGGCCGTGGCCCATGACGAGGACCGCTGGGCTCAGCTCGCCGAGCGTCCGGGCCGACTGCACGGCCTTGGCCCTGTCCCAGGTGGCCATCGTGGCAAACGGGAAGCGCCAGTAGTAGTGGCTGGGCACCGCGAGACGGCCGTAACCGGTGAAGGCATCCCCGGCGATCAACGAGCGATCGCGCGTGTCCAGGAACGAGACGTGGCCCGGGGTGTGGCCGGGGCTGGCGATCACCTCGAGGCTGCCCACGCGATCCCCGGCGGCGAGCCGAACGTCAGGCGTGCTCTTCAGCTTTGGCCAGCTCCCAGGGATCTTGCCCTCGACGACGTTCTCGCCGGCGTGAATCCGGGCGTCGAGCTCAGGCATCAGCACCTGCACCGAGTCGCCCAGCTTTTCCTTGAGCGCGTCCAACGAACCCACATGGTCGCCGTGTCCGTGCGTAAGGGCGATCCGCCGCAGATCCCCGCCGGCGGTCTCCGCGGCGACGATCAGCTCCTCGGCCCTGCCGCTGAGCGTGGTGTCGATCAGCGTGAAGCCGTCATCCTCGCGCACCAGATACGCGTTGACGAAGCGCATGCGCTTGAGCTGGATCAGGTTGTCGGTGACTTGCGTGGTCTGCATGGTG
>JALYXK010000183.1 GCA_030947145.1 Actinomycetota bacterium | reverse complement strand
GGCGGCCAGGATCGGATGTCGTTCGGGACCGTCGGCCATGGGCCAACGTTAGCCGAGCTCAGGCCGCGCTCCAACCCGACCAGCGCTCGACGGAGATCACGATCAGCGCTCCGGCGGGCGCCTGTTCCCGGTACGGCTGATAGCGGGCCGAAAGCGCGTTCAGGGCCTCGCCGCGCAGCGCGGGATCCTGGTCGGTCCCGATCACCCGGGCGGTCCCCTCCACGCGGACCCACCAGAGCTCGTCCCAGTCGTCGGAGTAATGATCGACGAGCGCGGCCACCGACGGATTGGCGGCGATGTTGGCCAGCCGCCGCAGGGCCGTCGTGCGCTTGGGCTTGGCATCCACGGCGCTGACGATCGTCGCGTCGCCGAGGAGCGCGAAGGTGAACGGCACGAGGTGCGGTCGCCCGTCGCGCGACGCGGTGGCCAGACGGGCGACGCGGGCGGCGGCGAATCTCGCCCGGGCTTCGGCGGCGGTCATGGGGCCAGACTAACCGGGCGCCGAGGAGTAGCTTTAGCTGAATGCGCGCTCCCATAACCCTTGATCTGCACCTCCCGAACTTCAATTACCCCGGCACCGGCCCCGACCAGGTCTTCGAACGTCTGGTGGAGATCGCCACGACGGCCGAGGCCTCGGGCTTCAGCTCGATCTCGCTGATGGACCACCTGCACCAGATTCCGCCCGTCGGCCCGGCGGAGAACTGGATGTTCGAGGGCAACACGATGCTCGCCGCCCTGGCCGCGCGCACCTCCACGGTCACCCTGGGGCTGCTGGTCGGTGGTGTCACCTACCGCAATCCCGCCCTGGTCGCCAAGACCGTCACGACCCTGGACATCATCTCGGTTGGCCGGGTCTGGTGGGGAATCGGGGCCGCCTGGTTCGAGGAGGAGCACCGCGCCTACGGCTACGACTTCCCGCCGCTGAAGGTCCGCTTCGAGATGCTCGAGGAGGCGCTGCAGATCGGACGGGCGATGTTCACCCAGGAGCGCGCCAGCTTCACCGGCCAGCACTTCCGCGTCGAGGAGGCCTACAACAATCCCAAGCCTCTGCGCGGGGACATCCCGATCGTGATCGGCGGCAGCGGTGAGCGCAAGACGCTGCGCATGGTCGCCGAGTACGCCGACGGCTGCAACGTGTTCGGAGACGCGGCGCGGGCCAAGCACCTGATGGAGGTGCTCGGCGACCACTGCGAGAAGCTCGGCCGCGATCCGGCGGAGATCACCAAGACGAGCTTGGGGATCGTGGTGATCGCCCCGACCCACGAGGGCGCCATGGCCAAGGTCGAGGGTCTCAAGCGGGCCGGCATGCCGCCCGAGCGGATCTCCTCGGTGATGGCCGGGGACCCCGACGAGCTGGCCGAGCAGGCGTCGGCCTTCAAGGAGGTCGGGATCGAGGGGATGACGATGACGCTCCCCGACGTGCACGACCTGGAGGCGGTGGAGCTGGCCGGCCGCGCGCTGGGAGCGGTGTTCGCCGCTCCGGCGACCGCCTGAGTCGCTTTCAGGCCAGCGGGGCCAGCGCCTCGGCCAGCGGGGGCAGGACGGCGGCGCTCAGCGGCGGCAGCAGGTACAGGATCGCCAGCTCGAGTCCCTGCTCGCCCAGCGCGGCGATCTCCTGCGTCGCCTGGCCGATGTGCGCCTCGGAGCCGGACTTCAACCAGACGTGGGCCGACAGCGTGATCTCGTGCGGATCGCGACCGATGTCGGCGCAGCGGGCGTGGAGGACGTCGCGCTTGTGGGCGAACTCCTCCGGCGTGCCGCCGACGAAGTTCCAATGCTGCGCGTACTTGGCCACGGCCGGCAGGGTGCGCCGCTCGCCGCTCGCCGCTCGCCGCTGCCGCCGATGCAGATCGGGGGATGGGGCTTCTGCGGGCCCTTCGGCTCGTTGCGGGCGTCGGTCAGCCGGTAGTGCTGGCCGGCGAAGGTTGTCGTGTCCTGGGAAAGCAGGCCGATCAGCACCTGGCACGCCTCTTCAAAGCGGTCGAAGCGCTCGCGCAGGCTGCCCAGCTCGATCCCGTAGGCGCCGGATTCCTGCTCGTTCCAGCCGGCGCCGATGCCCACCTCGAGCCGGCCGCCGGCGATGATGTCCAGCGTGGCGATCATGTTGGCCAGTACCGCGGGATGGCGATAGTGGATGCCCGTGACCAGCGTGCCCAGCCGCAGCCGCTTGGTCGCCTGGGCGAGCGCGGCGAGCATCGTCCAGCCCTCGAGGCACGGACCGGTGAGATCGGGTGGCCCGGTGGGGGACTGGATCGGGTAGAAGTGATCGAACAGCCAGCCGGATTCGAATAGCTCGATCTCGTCGGCCGCCTGCCAGATCGGGAGGATCTCGGCCCAGGTGGTGTTCTGGTTTGCCGTCTTGAAAGCGAAGCGCACGGTGCCGGGTTCTAGCAGCCGTTGGTGGCGCAGCTCTCGCCGGCGGCCAGCACCGGTTCCGGCGCCCGGTTGGCCCAACCCTGGCGCAGTAGTTCCAGCAGCGCTTGCGGCGGGTGGGCGCCCGAGGCACCGAGCGCGCGATCGACGACGAACATCGGCACGGCGCTGATGCCCAGCTGGCTCGCGGTCCGCTCATCCTCGCGGACCTGCTCGGCGTAACGCTCCCCGGCCAGCATCTCGCGGACCTCGGCCTCGGGAAGTCCGAGCTCGGTGGCGAGGCGGATGAGCGTGTCGTGATCGCTGATCAGCTCGCCCTCGCCGAAGTAGGCACGCAGCAGGCGCTCCTTGGCCTCGTCCTGACACCCGTGGGCGCGCGCGAGGTGAATCAGCCGGTGGGCGTCGAAGGTCGAGCCGCTCCGGGCGATGTCGAAGCGAAACGCCAGGCCCTCGGTGGCCGCGGTATCGGTCATCTGCTGCTCCATCTCGCGGGCGCGCTGCACCGTCAGGCCGTACTTCTCGGCGAGACGGGCGGCGCGGTCGCCCTCGCGCTCGGGCGGCGCGGTGGGATCGAGCTCGAAGCTCCGCCAGGTGACGCGCACCTGGTCGCGGTGCTCGAATTGCGCCAGCGCCGCCTCGAAGCGGCGCTTGCCGATGTAGCACCAAGGGCAGGCGATGTCAGACCAGATCTCGACGTCCACGATCAATCCGTGCCTTTCTCCTCGATGGAGCTAGGGGGACTCGAACCCCCGACCTCCTGGGTGCGATCCAGGCGCTCTCCCAACTGAGCTATAGCCCCGGGGCGGCGGATGAAACCGCTCGGTTGCGGCACAGTTTAGCCTTGCGGAGGCAAGCCCCGCCGGGCCGTCGCTGGCACCGCCGGCTCAAGGGAGTCTCGGCGGCCGGATCTGGTTCGGGGTTGCAGGAACGGGTGGATCCGCCGATACGCTGGGAAATGGGTGAGCGAAAACAGTCATGAGCTTCCGCACCCGGCTAACTAGCTTCTTCGTCCTGATCGTGGTCGTCCCGATGATCGGGGTCGGCCTCCTCGTCTTCCGGCTCATTTCCGACAGTCAGACGGGCAAGGCCGACGCGCGCGCCAGCGGGCTGGCCACCAGCGCCCAGAGCGTCTACCTCAGCGCGGCGGCCACGGCCCGAGCCGACGCCGGAACGATCGCCCGGAATCCGACCCTCAGACCGGGCCCGGGCCTCCAGCCGCGACTGGCCGCATTGCTCGGGCGGGCCGGAGTCACGCGGATCACTGTCAGCCGTGGCCGCCACGTGATCACCGATGTCGGTGACTCGACCGCGATCGCCCCGGGCGCGGCCACCATCACGCCCGGCCCGGCCCGGGCTCCGCTCACGGTCACCGTCTCCACGTTGACCGCCGGCGATTACGTGCGAAATCTCGCCGCGCGGGGTGTGGTGATCGTCGTCGGCGAGGCAGGCAGGACGCTGGCCGCGACGACGCCGGCTGCGGGTCGGGCCTCGTTGCCGGCTCGCCGGGGCACGGCCGATCTCGCCGGGGTCTCCTATCGAGCCGTCCCCCAGAGCTTCCAGGGATTTGGGGGCGAGCGCATCAACGTCACCGTGCTCTCGAGCCTGTCCGCGACATCGCGGTCGCTCGGGACCAGCCAGATCGTCGCCGCGGTCTTCATCCTGGCCTTTCTCCTGCTGGCGTTCTCGTTCTCGATCCTGGCCTCTCGGGCGCTGGAGGGGCAGCTCGGGCGCTTTCTCAACGCCGCCCGGCGGCTCGGCGGCGGCGATTTCTCAGCGCCGGTGCCGATCGAGGGCAGCGACGAGTTCGCCGAGCTGGGACTCGAGTTCAACAAGATGTCGAGTCAGCTCGCGAACCGGCTCTACGAGCTTGACCAGGAGCGCGGGCGTCTGCGCGAGTCGATTCACCGGATCGGCCAGACCTTCGCCTCCAACCTCGACCGCCCGGCGCTGATGAAGCTCGCGCTGGGCGCTTCGCTGGATGCGGTACAGGGCGAGTGCGGACGGCTGTCCGCGCGCGTTCGCTCGGACGAGCCGCTGGCCGAGAGCTTCCGGTTGGGCCAGCTGGCCGGGCTCGACGCGCAGTTCCTCTACGCGGAGCGGGCGGCGCTGCGGTCTCGTGACCTGGGTGAGAGCTCCGGCGGGGAGACCAGCGTCGCGTCGATCGCGCTCGGGCCGCTCGAGCCCGGCGGTCCGGCTCAAGGCCTGATCACCGTCGGTCGCCGGGGCAAGCCCTTCACCGACGCTGACCGCGACTTGCTGCGCTCGCTCGCCGCCCAGGCGACGCTGGCCCTCGAGAACGTCGAACTGCACGTCCAGGTGCAACGCCAGGCGGTCACCGACGAGCTCACCGGCCTGGACAACCACGGCCGCTTCCAGCAGATCCTCAGCGCCGAGCTGGAGCAGGTCCGGCGCTACCATCACCCGGTCGGATTGATCATGATCGACATCGACGATTTCAAGTCGGTCAACGACACCTACGGTCATCCGCAGGGAGATATCGTGCTCAAACAGGTGGCGCGGGTCCTGCGTGACAGCTCGCGCGAGGCCGACGCCCCCGCACGCTACGGTGGGGAAGAGATGGCCCTGATCCTGCCGCACACCGATCTCGAGGGCTCCTACGCGATCGCCGAACGCGTGCGCACGGCGATCGAGGCACTGCGAGTTCCTCGACTCGACCAGCAGGGCGTTCTGCGCGTGACGGCGAGCCTCGGCGTGGCCGCGACAGCGGACGGCTTCAAGGAGGATCTGATCGCCGACGCCGATACGGCGCTCTACGCGGCCAAGCGCCACGGTAAGAACCGAACCATCCGTGCGCCGTTTGCCACGGCCAACGTGTCCGGCGGCGAGTAGGATTTGCGTCGATGGGTCTGCTTGACGACGCGATCCGGGAGCACCTAGACCTCAAGCGGCGCCGGGGCGCCGACCCG
>JALYXK010000175.1 GCA_030947145.1 Actinomycetota bacterium | reverse complement strand
GCCAGGCACTCAGCCGCGAACCTGACCTCGGCGCGGCGGGCATCCTCGAGTCCGCGGCGGTAGCCGCCGACGCCGTAGTAGTTCGCGATCCCCCGGTCGGTCCGGAACGGAAGCTCACCGCCGCACGGTGCGGAGGACACGTAGATCGCGTCGACGCCGGCCTCCCGCACGAGCGCCGGAAGCAGATCGCCGAACAGCGGGCCGCTGGCCAGCGCAGGGTCGAGCCCCATCATCGCCACCTGCTGTGCCACCTCGCTGTTCCCGCACAGCACGGCGAGGCTCGGACGGCCGCCCAGCTCGGCGAGAACCTGACGCGCCTCGCGGCGCACGCCGGCGATGAAGGCATCGTCCCCCTCGGGATAGTCGAGGTTGGCGAACATGAAGTCCTGCCAGACGAGAATCCCCAGTTCGTCGCACAGGCCGTAGAACGCGTCGCTCTCGTAACCCCCGATCCCCGGCACGCGCAGCATGTTCATTCCCGCCTCGACCACCGCTCCGAGCACGCGACGCAGCTCGGCCTCGGAGGAGTCGGGAGCCGCCAGATCCAGCGGGGTCCAGACCGCCCCGCGGGCGAACACCGGCGTGCCGTTGACCGTCAGGGCGAGCCCATCGCACTCGATGTCAGCCGGGGCGCTCACCTCGCGAAAGCCGACGCGCCCGGCGTCGAAGCCCACCTCATCGCCGACGAGCAACCGCGCCGTGTACAGGACAGGCGCCCCGTGCGTATGAGGCCACCAGGGCTCGGGCGAGTCGACGAACAACTCGCCGCGAGCCCGCCAGGCTCCATCACCATCCGCGGAGCACTCGAGCTCGCCGACGCGGGCAACGCCGTCGGGCCCGGTCAGCTCACAGCGCACGCCGTCGATCGCGGTGCCGCGGTCGACTCCGCGCAGCCGCGCCTCGAGGCTGACGCGTCCGCGCCCCTGCTCGAGGTCCGCGCGGATAGCCAGGCGATCGAGAACGACGCCCCGCCGGCGCTCGAGCCTCACCGGCCGCCACGGACCGACGACCGCCGGTCCTGGGGCGAACCCGGGCGCCCGCCCGAGCAGCATCGTGCGGAAGAAGCGCAGGTTCCCGGGGGAGACGAGCTTCGTCCGCCACCGCGCGCGGGGCTTCCGGCGCTCGGCCAGGCGTGGCGCCAGGGCGCGGAAGCAGATCGTCAGCTCGTTGTCGGTCCTCAGGCGCTCGCCGATCTCGACCGCGAAGGCGCGGAACATGGTCTCGCTGCTATGCACGAGCTCCCCGTTCAGATAGACCTCGGCCAGGGTGGCCAGACCGTCAAGGCAGAGCCGCACCCGCTCGCCCGGTGCCCCCGGCTCGGACTCGAACGTGGTGTGAAACCACCAGTCCTGCCCGTCGAGTTCGCGTGTGCGCCAGTCGGCCTCACCCGCGGCGCGGAGCGCTCCCGCGACCGTGCCCGGCACGGACGCGTCGATCGCCTCGCGCGCACCAAGTCCGTCCGGGCCCGCGAGCGCTCCCGGATCGGTCGCGGTCAGGCGCCAGCCGCTCGAGACCATGGCATCAGGCCGTCGCGGCGAGGAGCGCCTCGATCGCCCGCTCCCACGCCCCCGCCATCGTCGCGATCAGCGGCTCGGCGTCGAAGGAGCGGCGCCGGGCGAGCCGGAAGGACATGGCCTTGCAGGCGTCGACGATCTCGGTCATCGGCGCGGTCGCGGGCTCCGCCTCGGACCCGAGCAGCCACGCCGCGTAGGACGCCGCGACCTCGAAGGCAGATCCGGCCATTCTCACGGTGGCGAAGGCATAGGCGTGGTAATCCTCGGGCCCGCGCTCCAGCAGCTGCGGTAGCTCGTGTTCGAGCGCCACGCCGAAGCGCTCGAACGGATTTGCCGCCGGGCGGCCGCGCAGATGTCGCCGCAGGCTGACCAGCGAGGCGTCCCGGAGCGCCTCCCCCTGCAGCCCGGGTCCGGCATCGAAGCGCGCGAGCTCGGTGTAGGGCGGCAGCACGTCGGCGGAGAAACCGCCGATGCGCAGCGCGCCCCGGTAGTCCTCGCCGTCGAGCTCGAACAGGCCGGTGCCGTGGAAGTAGCGCAGCGTCTGCGCCTCGAGGTCGATCGCGTCGGCGGCTACCGACGTCTTCACGTGCTCGCGGCGGTAGCTGGTGCTGGCCAGATCCGGGAGATACCACGAGTCGAGCTCCACGATGATCGTGCGACCCAGCGTGATCTGCTCGGCGATCTGAACCGGCAGCGGGCGGTAGGGCTGCATCTCGTGGATGTCGACGCCGAACAGCGTCTCGAGGTCCTGCGGCGGTGGCTTGAAGAACGTCCACTGGTCGCCCTCGAAGTCCATCCTGACCAAGTGGCCGAAGGCGGCGATCGGCTCGTAGCCGCAGGCGTGCAGGAGCTCGATGATGACGTCGGTGTGGCAGTTGGTCTCCGGGTAGGAACGTCCGGCGGCGTGCAGGAGGTGCGGCTCGTAACCCTCCGGATCGCGGCCGGACAGGCTGGACAGTCCGCGCACCGTCGATGTGCCCATCACCGCCACAGCTCGTCCCGGACGGCGTCCGGCCAGGACTCGGGGTTCAGCCCGTGGGTCCGCAGCAGGGCCAGCACGATCCGCTCGTGGCCGAAGCCCAGGCAGGCGGTGTGCGCGGTCGCCCCGTCGGCGAGCTCGATCCCGTAGGTGCTGCCGAAATGGTCGAGGTGATGGTTGAAGGAGGCCAGCGCGGTGGGCTCGGGCGCGGTGATCGCCACCAGCAGTTCCAGCTTCAGCGCCTGCGCCCGCTGATTGGCCGCGAGCATCCGGCCGCGGCGGCCGAAGAACTGGTCGCTGGCCTGCTCGAGGCTGGCCTGCAGGCCCAAGTCGTGGAGCAACTCGAGGCCGTGCCGGACCCACTCCTCACGCCAGGCCAGCACGGTCTCGGGCTCCCCGATCCTGACCAGCTCGTGCTGGTGGAAGATCTGGCGCCGGGCGGGATCCTCGGAGGGTTCGTGACGGAACACCCAGGAACCGCCCGCGTCGACGAACACGCCGCCGGGGGGCAGGCGACCGCGGGCGGCGATCGCCGGGTAGACGGGGTAACAGGCGGCGGGCATCAGGGTGACCTCGGTCATCTTCTGAAACTCGCTCCAGTCCTCATGCCGGCCGGCGCGCTCGCCTTGCTGCGCGGCGTGGGACTCGCTGCCCTGAAACGAGAAGATGCTGCCGGCCAGGTGCGGAAACGAGACCAGATAGCCGCTGCGCTCGAGCTGGCGGCGCGGCAGCAGCGGCGGGAACTGCAGTCGCTCGGCTCCCCGCGAGGCCGCCTCGTGGGTGAGGCGGCGATCGACCGCCGTCCGAACCTGCTCGAACACCGCGCCGTGGCCGTAGACCCCCGGCACGCCGGTGTCGATCAACAGGCCGGCGCCGAACAGCTCCCGGAGGAACTCGGCCTGCTCGGCGCTGGCCAGGCGCACTTCGGCCGTCATCAGACGTCCTTGGCGATCAGCAGCAGGCCCGCGTCGGTGGCGTGGATCCGATCGTTGGCCACCATCAGGCGGGCCGACAGTGCGTCGCGAAGATGGCGGCCGACGCCGAAGGGCGAGTCGTTCTTGTAACCCGTGATCCCGATCACCTCGAGGACGCCCGCGCAGATCCGCGGGGCCTGCTCGGAGGCGGCCAGCTTGAGATTGTTGAACCGCAGCACCGAGGCCAGCGTCGAGAGCCGCTCGCGGCTCGGCGCATCGCTCCAGCAGACGAAATCGTCGAGCGCGCAGCGGACCTCGCCCCGCAGCATCGTGAGCTCGGCCATCACCCGTGAGAGGCTGTGCGCGGCCGGAACCGGCTCACCGGGCTTGCGCCGGGCGGCCTGGCGGACAAAGCTGCGGCCGCGTTCGAACGCGTCGGTGGCGATCCCCAGCCACACGTGCGACCACAGCAGGTGCGAGAGCGGCACCATCGACTCGTTCATCACGGTCGAGAACGGCGCGTTGAGCACCTGCTCGCCGGCAAACCGGGCGCGGACGACGAACCCGGGCGAGCACGTACCCCGCATACCGATGGTGTCCCAGGTCCCGACGGGCTCGAGCTCGGTCTGCGTGGCGCGGTGCAGGACGAGCACCTGATCCCCGGGCCCTGCCTCCGGCGAGCGGCGGACCGTGGTGAACAGGTCGTCGGCGTAGGCTCCGTAACTCACGGTCGGCGCCTGCTTCTCGAAGCCCAGCGTCCCGTGCTCATCGGACCGGCTGATGGCCGCGATCGAACGGCCCATGTCGCCACCGGTGCCGATCTCGGAGGTGACCGAGGCGATCAGCCGCTGCTCGGCGCAGAGCTCCCGCAGGTAGGACTCGAACCACGGCGCGGCGTCGAGATGTCGAACGATCGTGGCCACCTGGATCTGGTGCATGGCGAACACCATCGCGCTCGCTGAGCAGCAACGGCCGAGCTCGAAGCAGGCCTGCGCGATCGACTCCAGCGGAACCGCGCCACCGCCGAGTCCCTCGGGGACCAGGGCCGAAAGCGCGCCCGCCTCGCGCAGCGCCGTGATCGTCTCGATCGGGAACCGGGCCTGGCGGTCGACGTCGTCGGCGTGGATCGCGGCCACGGATCGCGCGGTGTCGGCCATCTTCCCCAGCAGCGCGAGATCTCGATCAGCCAGGACGCTCATCCGACTCGAGCCCCGAGCTCGGAGATGGCGGCGGCGATCCCGGCGACGCTCTCGAACACGCTGCGCTTGAGCATGCTGTCGGGAAACTCGATGTCGAAGGCGTCCTCGAGCGCGAGCATCACGTTGACGCTGGCGTGCGAGGTCATCCCGGCCTGGAACAGATCGACGCTGTCCGGGACCGTGTCGACATCGACGGGGAGCCGGGCATGATCGCGCAGGACCTGGCGGATTGCGGCGTTCAGAGGATCGCTCATCCGGCGAGCTCCGCCAGAACCACCGCGGCCGCGAACGGCTCCTCGTGGGTCAGGCTGACCTCGAGGCTGCGGATTCCCCGCCGCTGGGCGAGGTCGGCCGCGGCGCCGGTCAGCTCGATCGAGGGTCGGCCGCCCTCGTCTCTGCGCACGGCGATCGATCGCCAGCTGATCGCCTCGTCGGTTCTGCCCAACACCTTGAATGTGGCCTCCTTGGCGGCGAAGCGCGCGGCGAGTCGCAGCGGATCTCCCCGGCAATCCTCGAGCTCCTGACCGGTGTAGATCCGGTTCAGGTAGTGCTCGCCGTGCGCTAGCACGGACTCCCGTACGGTGTCCGAGCGAACCAGGTCGAGGCCCACGCGCATTGACATTGTGTGATCGTATCCGCGTCTAGGACGCACTTACGGCATCGGCATTGCACGGCCTGGGCTTGAGGTACCCGTCCGGACCGCGTTTCCGCTACGTCTCCCCGCGACCGCGGGCGATCGCGATCTCGCCGGTGCGGGCCATCTCGATCAGCCCAAACGGGCGGATCAGCCGCTCGAAGGCCTCGACCTTCTCGTTCGTGCCGGTGACCTCGACGATCAGCGAGCGCTTCGTGACGTCGACGATCTTCGCCCGGAAGATCTCGCAGATCTGCATCGCCTCGCCTCGGCTGGCTCCGTCGGCGGCGACCTTGAACAGCGCCAGCTCGCGCGACAGCGTCTCCTCCGGCTCGAGATCGCGGATTTTCAGCACGTTGATCAGCTTGTGCAGCTGCTTGGTCACCTGATCGATCGGGTGCACCGCGCCGTCCAGCGTCAGGGTGATCCGCGAGACCGAGTCGTCGTCTGTCGGTCCGACGGCCAGCGTGTCGATGTTGAACCCGCGCCGCGCGAACAGGCCGGTGATCCTGGTCAGGACACCGGGCTTGTTCTCCACGAGAATCGAGAGGATGTGCTTGCGGCCCGAGCGCAGGTTGCCCGCGGCCTCGAGCTGATCCAGGGAAAGGACTTCCTTGGTTGCCGGTTCGCCCATCACCGTCACCCGACCATGTCCCGGGCGGGCTGGCCGGCCGGGATCATCGGATACGTGTTCTCCTCCCGCGTGACGCGGACGTCGACCAGCACCGGGCCCTCGGTGGCGATCGCCTCGCGCATGTCGCTGACCAGAGTGTGCTTGTCGCGCAAGCGCAGGCCGGTGGCGCCGTAGGCCTCCGCGACCTTGACGAAGTCGGGCCACTGACCCATGTCGACCTGGCTGTAGCGCTTGTCCCAGAACAGCTCCTGCCATTGCCGGACCATGCCGAGGTAGCCGTTGTTCATGATGAACACCTTGATCGCGA